>CAMAWG010000074.1 GCA_945861855.1 Rhodoplanes serenus | reverse complement strand
ACCAGCCGGCCCTGTTCGAGATCGACCAGCAGCATCTTGCCGGGCTGCAGCCGCCACTTCTGCACGATGTCCTTTTCCGGGATCGGCAGCACGCCCATCTCGGAGGCCATGATGATGCGGTCGTCGCGGGTGACGAAGTAGCGCGCCGGACGCAAGCCGTTGCGGTCGAGCGTCGCGCCGATCTGCCGGCCGTCGGTGAAGGCTATTGCGGCGGGGCCGTCCCACGGCTCCATCAGGGCTTCGTTGTATTCGTAAAAGGCGCGCCGTTCCTCGTCCATGAGCGGATGTCCCGCCCAGGCCTCGGGGATCATCATCATCATCGCGTGCGTGAGGGAGTAGCCGCCCTGCACCAGGAATTCGAGCGCGTTGTCGAAGCAGGCAGTGTCGGACTGGCCCTCGTAGGAGATCGGCCAGAGCTTGGAAATGTCGTCGCCGTAGAGCTTCGACGACACCGAAGCCTGCCGCGCCGCCATCCAGTTGTTGTTGCCGCGCAGCGTGTTGATCTCGCCGTTGTGCGCGATCATGCGGTAGGGATGCGCCAGCGACCAGGCCGGGAAGGTGTTGGTGGAAAAGCGCTGGTGAACCAGCGCCAGCGCGCTCTCGAAGTCCGGCTCGCTCAGGTCGCGGTAGTAAGTGCCGAGCTGATCGGCGAGGAACATGCCCTTGTAGATCACGGTGCGGCAGGAGATCGACACCGGGTAGTAGCCCGACAGCCGCCGGTCGTACTGGCGATAGATCGTCGCCGAGATCGTCTTGCGCAGGATGTAGAGCCTGCGCTCGAACTCGTCCTCGCTCAGCTTCTTTTTTCCCTTTCCAATGACAACTTGCATGTGGAAGGGCTCGGTCGGCTTCACCGTCTCGCCGAGCGTCGAGTTGTCGACCGGCATGTCGGTGCGCCAGCCGAGGATGGTCATGCCTTCCTGGGCGACGACCTGCTCGAAGGTCTTGCACACGATCTCGCGCCGCTCCGCGTCGCGCGGCATGAACAGCGCGCCGATGCCGTACTCGCCGGGCGGCGGCAGCGCGATGCCGAGCGCCTTGGTCTTGCGGGCGAAGAACTTGTGCGGGATCTGCACCAGGATGCCGGCGCCGTCGCCGGCGCGCGGGTCGGCGCCGACCGCGCCGCGGTGCTCCAGGTTGACCAGGATGGTCAGCGCATCGACGATGATCTGGTGCGACTTGCGACCCTTGATATCGGCGATGAAGCCAACGCCGCAGGAATCCTTGGCGAGCGTGGGATCGTAAAGGCCGCGCCCCTCCGGCACACCCGGGTCGGCGGAATCGCGATAGAGCAGACGGGCGTCCACGAACGCGGAATCGGCGCGTGCGGGGCGCTTGGTCCTGTCTGGGCGGTCCTCGCTCATCGTCGTCGCTTTCGCGGCTCCGTTGCCGGCCGGATGCCGGCACACCATCCACGTTCCTCAGCACCGTTTTGGCGCTGCGGCCCAAGGCGAACCGGAGTTGAGGGCAGCCTTTGCGCAGGCCGCTGGCAGCACCTCGCGATGCTGCTCATTGTCAGCGGCGTTTGCTGCACGTGCAAGCACATAGTGCAGTGCGAAAGGCCGCCCCACGCCCTCACTGCGTGGCTCACCAATTGGGACAGTAATACTGTCCTAAAACCAAGAAGATTGCAAATCCTTCCTGCAACGGCGGGGTCTGTTTCAATGCACGGCGCGAGCCTTGCCGTTTATTGCGCGCGGCCCGCTTCGTGGCTGCCGCGCAATCGGGCATTTTCCGCCTCCAGCGCCGCGATCCGCTCGCGCAGACCCGCCGTAGCGACTGCGATTTCGCCTTGCGTGTAGCGCTCGGTGATGTGCTGGGAGCAATTGATGTCCCAGGCCTCGATGGTGAACAGGATCGCGCGCTCGGGCCGGGCGCGGTAGCCGGGATCGATCAGCCTTTCCATCAGCGCGGGATCGTTCTCCACCACGCGAGCGCGGCCCCAGATCTTGATGCGCTGGCGGTTGGCGAAATCCAGTAGGAACAGATAGGCGCGGTCGTTGCCGGCAAGGTTGCTGATGGTGATGTACTGCTTGTTGCCGGCAAAGTCTGCAAATCCGAGCGTCCGATCGTCGAGCACCTTGATGAAGCCCTTCGGCCCGCCGCGATGCTGGATATAGGGCGCGCCCTCCGCCGAGACGGTGGCGAGGAAGGCGGTGTCGAGCTCGGCGATGAAGCCCGCGAGGTCGGGGGTGACGCGGTCGGGATAGCCGGCGGCGATTTTCTTTTCGTAGATGCGCGCCGTGCCGCGCTCGGCCTGCGCGCGCCGCGCCGCTGCCGTCAGCACGATACTGCTGTTGGTTGGCATGTTGTCTGTCATGTTGCTTGCCTTGGCCGCACCTGTGCTACCGATGGCCGCGTTGCCGGTGCCATAATTGGAATATCCCATGAACTTCGCAAGCGACAACACCGCGGGCATTGCGCCGGAAATCCTGCAGGCTCTCGTTGCCGGCAACGACGGCTTCGCGATGGGATACGGTAACGACGACATGACCCGCGCCGTCGAGCGGCGGATCGGCGAGATCTTCGAGCGCGACGCCGCGGTGTTCCTGGTGCCGACTGGGACGGCGGCGAATGCGCTCGCTCTCGCCCATATTAGCCCGCCGTGGGGCGCGGTGTTCGCCCATGCGGAGGCGCACATCCTGACCGACGAATGCGGCGCGCCGGAATTCTTCGGCGGCGGACTGAAGCTCGTCGGCATGCCGGGGCTGGGCTGCAAGGTGACGCCCGGCACGCTCGCGGATACCGTCTCGCAATATGAAGGCCATGCGCCGCATCAGGTGGTGCCAGCGGTTTTCTCGTTCGCGCAGGCGAGCGAGGCCGGCACCATCTACCGGCCGGACGAGATCGCCGCGCTCGCCGCGATCGCGCATGCGCACGGCATGAAGGTCCATATGGACGGCGCGCGATTCGCCAACGCGCTGGTGCGGATGAATGCGAGCCCGGCGGAGATCACCTGGAAGTCCGGGGTGGACGTGCTGTCGTTCGGCGCCACCAAAGGCGGCGCAATGGCCGCCGAGGCGGTGGTGTTCTTCGATCCGGCCACGGCCGCCAACATGGCCGAGCGCCGCAAACGCGCGGGCCATCTTCTCTCCAAGCATCGCTTCCTCGCCTTGCAATTCCAGGCGTTTTTGGCGAACGATTGCTGGATTCGCCTGGCGCGCCACGCCAACGCCATGGCTGACCGGCTGGCCGCGGGGCTCACCGCCGCCGGGCGCCCGCCGGCTTGGCCGGTGGAGGCCAATCTGGTGTTCGTCGTTCTGCCGAAAGCTGTGGAAGCGCGTCTCAAGGCCGCCGGCGCGCGCTATTATGTGCGGCGCAGCGAGAGTCTCCCGGCGCGGTTGCAACCGGACCAGTGCCTGATCCGGCTGGTAGCTTCGTTTGCCACGCGTGAGGACGAGATCGACCGGTTCGTGACGCTCGCCGCAAAGGCGTGAACCTTGCCGCAAAGAGGCATTTTGGCCGCCGCAGCGGCGCCCCAATCGGCGGCGATGCTTGGGCTGGCTGCGTCGGTTGAATCGGGACGATGTCGGAGGGATTTTCGTGAAGCAACGATTGGTCTACGCCGCTCTTGCGGTGCTGGCGCTCACGGGACCCGCCGCGGCGCAGGGCTATGAGCCCGGCGCCCTGCCGCCTTACGAAATCCTCACCATGCTGCGCTCGACCGGTCTCGATCCGATCGGCCAGCCGGTGCGCCGCGGCGCGAATTACGTGCTCCGTGCGATCGACGATGCCGACCGCGAGGTCCGCGTCGTGGTCAGTGCGCGCTCCGGCGGCATCGTTTCGGTGACGCCGGTTGCCGCTGCACCGCTGCAGATGCAACTGCCGCGCGGCGGACTCACCATGGGCGACTACGAGCGCATGCCGCCGGGCTACATTCCGCCGGGCCGTTACGACGGCGGCCCGCCGGTCGTTTACGACGACGAGGCGCCGCCGAGGCTTTACAGCGCGCCGCCGCGTTCGAGCAATGCCATGCCGCCGCCGAACAACCGGGCGATGCGCCCCGCGAACGATGACGACGATATCGTGACCGCCTCGCCGCCGTCGAATCCCCGCGTCATCATGGCCGATCCGGATCGGACCGGCCTGCTGCCGCCGCCGCCGGAGCGATTCCCGCAACGCGCCGCGCCTGCTGTTCAGCCGAAGCCCAAGCCGGTGCAGCGCGCGGCAGCGGCCCCTCCCAAGCAAGCGCCGCTGCCGAAGCCCAAGCCGGCGGCGACAAATGTCGAGGCGCCTCCACCTGCGGCGCCGGCAACTGTTGCGCCGCCGTCCAGCGCGCCGGTCCCGCACTGATCAGATCGCACGCAAAATGAAAGCGCCCCGAAATCCGGGGCGCTTTTCGTTGCAGCCGTCGAGCGATTCAGGGTCCGAATTGCCCTGGGCTGGCCTTCTGTCGCGCGGTGTCGATCTCGACAGCCTTCGCCATCAGATCCTTTCCCATCGCCTCCAGTTCGTCCGCCACCTCCCGGCCGGCGATGGCGAGGCGAACGCGTTGCGCGTGGATCTCGTCGGGGCCGTCCAGTTCATCGGCAAGCCGACGTCCGACATTCGCGAGGCGAATGCAGCGGTCGGCGGTTTCGATCAGGTAATCGGCAGTCCGTATCATGGTAACTCCGGCCCCCGTCGTAGGTATAACTTGGGGTTGCGCATTCAAGGCGCTGGAACCGTGATCCCAAAATGAAAGCGCCCCGGGGGCATCCCGGGGCGCTCCACTCTGCGGAGGAACCGCTGAGCTGACGTTAGGCTGCGGCCTTCGTCTCGACCACCTGCGGCTTGGTCTTGCCGTTGATGGCGATCTGACGCGGCTTCTTCGCCTCGGGGATCTCGCGCACCAGGTCGACGTGCAGGAGACCGTTCTCGAGGGACGCGCCCTTCACCTGGACGTAGTCGGCAAGCTGGAACTGGCGCTCGAACGCGCGCCCGGCGATGCCCTGGTAGAGCACCTCGCCGGTGTTGTCCTGCTTGACCTGCTTCTCGCCCTTGATGGTCAGCGTGTTCTCCTTCGCCTCGATCGACAGTTCGTTCTCGCCGAAGCCTGCGACGGCCACGGAGACGCGATAGTCGTTCTCGCCGGTGCGCTCGATGTTGTAGGGCGGGTAGCCCGGGGCGGCTTCAAAGCCGTCCAGCATCGAGAACAGCCGGTCGAAACCGACGGTCGAGCGATAGAGGGGAGCAAGGTCGAAAGTTCGCATGGCATATCCTCCTTTGAGCGACATGCGGTAGTCCGCCGAATGGCCGGACACCGTGAAACGTGCAGCCCGTATGGGCCTGCACAGCCCCGATATGGGAAGCGATTTTTCGCTCGCAAGGGGTGATGGGCAGGACCGATGTCCCACCATAAACCATTGTGATATATCAATAATTCATCGAATTGGCAGAATTTGAAAACGCCCTGCAATTGCGCGGGCTCCTGCTGCTATAAGGCGCGCGGGCTTGTCCGATCCCTGCGTCCCTTCAACCGAGCCCGATTGCCCGAATTCATGGACCTCGTTTCCATTCCCGCCAATCCGGTGCCGGAAGATGTGGTCACCGGCATGCTCAAGACACGCGATGGCGTGGGCATCCGCTTTGCGCGCTGGCAACCGCCGCCGGGCCGCAAGGGGACGGTGTGCCTGTTCCAGGGCCGCGCCGAATTCATCGAGAAATACTTCGAGACGGTGCGTGAGTTGCGCGCCCGCGGCTTTGCCGTCGCCACCATCGACTGGCGCGGCCAGGGCGGCTCCGAGCGCGCGCTCGGCGATCCGCGCAAGGGCCACGTCGGAGATTTCTCCCAGTATGAGCTCGACGTCGATGTGTTCATGAAGGAGGTGGTGCTACCGGATTGTCCGCCGCCGATCTTCGCGATCGGCCATTCGATGGGCGGCACGGTGATGATGCGCATCGCGCGCCAGGGCAGCCGGTGGTTCGACCGCGTCGTGCTTTCCGCGCCGATGATCAGGCTCTATGGCTCGCGCAACGCGCTCGCCGCTAAGATCACGGCCCGGGCGATGCGGCTCATGGGCATGGGCTCGGCCTATGTGCCGGGCGGCAGCGGAACGCCCGTCGCGACCGGACCTTACGTCAACAACATCGCAACCTCCGATCCGGTGCGCCACGCCCGCACCAAGGCGGTGCTGGAGGCGGCCCCCGAACTGGGCATTGGCTCGCCGACCGTGTCCTGGCTCAACGCCGCCTATCGCAGCATGGGTGAGATCGCCAGTCCGTCTTATGCCGGTAAGGTTCGCCAGCCGCTGATGCTGATCGCCGCCGGCCGCGACCAGGTGGTGTCCACCACCGCGATCGAGGACATCGCCACCCGGCTCCGCGCCGGTTCGCACTTGATCATCGCTGGCGCGCGACATGAATTGATGATGGAGCAGGACCGCTATCGCGCGCAGTTCTGGGCGGCGTTCGACGCCTTCGTGCCGGGCACCGCGCTGTTCAAGTGAGCGGCTAACCGTTCAACATCTTCATCGCGGCTTCATGCACGCGCCGGTCGCCGGCGGCGATGATGCGGCCGCCCGCGGTCGGCGCGCCGCCGTCCCAGGCCGTGACGATGCCGCCCGCGCCGACGATGATCGGAACGAGCGGCAGGATGTCGTAGGGCTTGAGCTCGGTCTCGATCACCAGATCGACGTGCCCCGCGGCCAGCATGCAGTAGGCGTAGCAATCGCCGCCGTAGCGCGACAGCTTCACTGCCTGCTCGACCTTACCGAAGGCCGACCGGTCCGCTTGCTTCATCAGGAGCGGGCTTGTCGTCATCAGCATCGCGTCGTTGAGCTGCACGCAACGGCGCACATGCAATTCACGCGCTCCGGCGGGTCCCCGGTAGCGCGCCGAGCCGCCGTCGCCAGTGAAGCGCTCGCGCGTGAACGGCTGGTGCATCATGCCGTACACCGGATCGCCGCCGCGGGTGAGCGCGATCAGCGTGCCCCACGCCGGCATTCCGGAGATAAAGGACTTGGTGCCGTCGATCGGATCGAGCACCCAGACATATTCGGCCTCGGTGCGTTCGCTACCGAACTCCTCGCCGACGATGCCGTGATCCGGGAAGCTCTCCCGGATCAGGGTGCGCATGGCGGTCTCGGCAGCGCGGTCGGCGGCGGTCACAGGATCAAAGGATCCCGCGCCACCCTTGTTCTCGATGCCGAGCGAGGTGCGGAAGAACGGCAGGATAGCTTCGCCGGATACGGTCGCCAGCCGGTCCACGAAGGCTGCAAAATCAACGGCAGTCATGCTGGCATGGTATGCGCCGTTCTTTTTCGGTTGTCATGTGCCGACAAAGCAGGGCATCCAAGGTACGGCGTGATTGCGGTGGATATCGCAAGCGCGGTTGCAGCCCTGCCGGGAGGCCGCCGAAATGACAAGTGGAACCGGGGACGCGCGTCCGCGCGGGGTGAACCCGTTGTCGGCGATCGCGATTGCTGTCGTGGGCACGCTCGGCGCGCTCTATATCATCAGCCAGTTCCTGCGCAATTCGGTCGCGGTGATTGCGCCCAATCTCGCCGCCGAGATCGGGCTCACGCCGATCGAGATCGGGCTTCTGTCCAGCATCTACTTCTTCGTCTTCGCGGCGACCCAGTTGCCGCTCGGCGTGGCGCTGGACCGGTTCGGCCCGAAACTGTGCATGCTGGTGTCGATCGGCTTCACGGTGCTGGGCTGCGTCATGTTCGCGGTGGCGCATGAGGTCGGCGGCATGGTCGCCGCCCGCGCGTTGCTCGGCTTTGGCACCGCATCGTTCCTGATGGCGCCGGTCGCGCTCTACGCGCGCTGGTTCCCGCCCGAGCGGTTCTCGACCTTCGCAGGCATCCAGCTTGGCCTGGGCTCGCTCGGCGCGATCTTCGCCACCGCGCCGCTAGCCTATGCCACCGCGAGCTTCGGCTGGCGGATGACGTTTCTCGGCGTCGGCGTTGCGGCCGCCGTTATGGGCCTGCTGGTCTGGCTGATCGTCACCGACGATCCGCCCGGCGTGAAATCCACATCGCGCCGGGAGACGTTGCGCGAAAGCATCGCCGGCATCTGGCAGGTGATCCGCACGCCGTCGATGGGCCGCGTTTTCATGGTGCAGCTTTCGAGCTATCCGAGCTACATCCTGATCGTCGGCCTCTGGGGCGGGCCGTATCTCACCCACGTCTACGGCTACGATCTCAAGGGCCGCGGCGACATCCTTTTCGTCGCCGCGCTGGCGCAGGTGCTCGGCTCATTCTTCTGGGGGCCGAGCGACCGGCTGTTCGGCCGCTATAAGCTTCCGATCCTGATCGGCACCGGCATGGGCTTCGTCTCGCTGGTGCTGCTGGCGACGGTCGGCACGCTGCCGATCCCGCTTCTGCTGATCGCCTTCGTTATGATCGGTTTTTCGACCGGTATGACCTCGGTGGTGATGTCGCACGGCCGGTCGCTGGTGGCGCCGCACCTGCTGGGCCGCACCATCACGCTTCTCAACATCGGCACCATGGGTGGCGGATTCCTGGTCCAGTTCGTCAGCGGGACCATCATCAACCTGTTCCCGACGGATGCGGGGGCTTACCCGCTGGAGGCGTACAGGTTGGTTTTTGCACTGCAAGCGGTGCTTGTGCTGACCGGCTTCCTTTTCTATTTCGGCAGTCGCGAGAGCCACTTAGGCCGCTGACGAGCCCTGCGTCCGGTTATTAACAGCCATGCGGCAGACGGGTCAGCAGGCCTTGCCTTTTGTGCGGTGCGGGAGCATATTGGTGCAGCGCGGTATCGGGCGCTTGCGCCCGGTTCTCCGCCGCCCTCCTTGGGCGTTTCCTCCCTAGACTTGGGCCGTCGGCTTGCCGACGGCCCTTTTTTCTTGGGCTGATTTCTTGGGCCGAAAGGCCGCTCCGGGCTACTCGGCCGCGGCGCGGTAGGGCCGCAGCTCCTCCAGCGGGATGGCGGCAAGCCGCTCCGCCACGGTCTCCAGATCGGCTGCTAGGCGGTCAAAGCCCGCCGAACGCTCGAAGCGCCGCTCGTCCATGTAGAGCGCCCGGTTGAACTCGAGCTGGATGGCGTGCAGCCCCGCGGCCGGATTGCCGTAGTGCTCGGTGATGAAACCCCCGGCATAGGGCTTGTTGCGGCTGACCGCGTAGCCGCACTGGCGCAGCGTCGTCTCGATCACCTCTGACACCAGCGCCACGCAGCTCGTGCCGTAGCGGTCGCCCAGCACCACGTCGGCGCGGGGGCGGTCGTCCTTCGGCCCGGTCGACGACGGCATCGAATGGCAGTCGACCAGCATCGCCGCGCCGAAGTCCCGGTGCACGCGGCCGAACAGGCGGCGCAGCGCGCGGTGATAGGGCTTGTAGAGATTCTCGATGCGCCGGAGCGCGTCGTCTACGGAAATGCGCTGGTCGTAGATTTCCTGCGCGTCGCCAACGACGCGCGCGACGGTGCCGAGCCCGCCCGCGACCCGCATCGAACGGGTGTTGGCGAAGGAGGGCAGCCGGCCCTCGAACATGCGCGGATCGAGCTCATAGGGCTCGCGGTTGACGTCCACGAAGCAGCGCGGGAAATGCGCCCGCATCAGCGGATAGCCCCGCGCCACCACGCCGAACGCGAGGTCGTCGACGAAGCTGTCCTCGGAGCGGCGCAAGGTCGGCAGGTCGAGCCGGGAGCTCTGCAGGAACGCCCGCGGATAGACGCGGCCCGAGTGCGGCGAGTTGAACAGCACCGGCCCGCGCCATTGCTCCGGCTCGATGATCTCGAACGGCGGATCGAGCTCATCTTGCGGCTGGTTCATGGCGGGCGGGGTTCTCAAGGGGAAACGCGATTGCGGGATAAGGTCGGCCTTTGGTCCTGGTTCCGTCTCGACTCGCATTGTCTACGTCGGGGGCGGCGCTGCCAAGCGCGCTTTCACCGCTTGTTTACCAGCATTCCGGCTAATGGGAGGCGGGGTGGGTCTGCGTCAAAAACGAGCAAATTTGCGGCAAACGGGTTGCCCGAGGTGGCCCGGGACGTGCAAGCTCCCCCGGTGTTGTAACGAGACGTTAGCGTGCGGTCGCTAGAAGGTGCCACACGAGAGCGGTCGGGGCAGATGGCACAGAACGAAAACAACGCGAAAATTCTCCTTGCGGAAGACGACAACGATATGCGGCGCTTCCTGGTGAAGGCGCTGCAGAACGCGGGCTTCGAGGTCATCTCCTATGACAACGGGCTTTCCGCGTATCAGCGGCTGCGCGAGGAGCCGTTCCAGCTCCTGCTCACCGATATCGTGATGCCGGAGATGGATGGCATCGAATTGGCTCGCCGTGCGGCCGAACTCGACCCCGACATCAAGATCATGTTCATCACCGGCTTCGCCGCTGTGGCGCTGAACGCGGATTCGACCGCGCCCAAGCACGCCAAGGTGCTGTCGAAGCCCATCCACCTGCGCGACCTCGTCAACGAGGTTCAGAAGATGCTGGCTGTGGCGGCTTGATCTGGGCCTGATTTTCGCCCGCTTGCCTCACCCGCCCTTAGCCGATAAGACCAAATCCGTCTGGACGGGCGCGTAGCTCAGCGGAAGAGCACTACCTTGACATGGTAGGGGTCACAGGTTCGATCCCTGTCGCGCCCACCATCCTCACCACGGATTTGCTGCTCTTTTCGCGCGTTTTCAAATCGAGCATCTGCCTCTCCGCGCCTGAACAAACCGCGCACAGTGCCCAAAAGCCCGGTGAGTTTGGGCAATGGCTGGGCAAAGTGTTCTTGCAAGGTTCTTTGGTCGCAAGCTGCCATCCCGATCCGGCTAGTTTCGGAAAATTCGTCACACAGCCTCGTTGGCCCACTCGTTGGCCCGTAGCCACCCGCTTGGCATTCGGAACGTCCGCCCTTCGGTCGCTGTTGAACTAACAACGGACATTGGTCAGTCCTGGCGCTCTATGGGTCGGTACTGAATGACCCGAAGATGGGGTAATCGGCCGGCGGCTTGTGGATAGCTGAAGAATTTGGGTGCTGCGCTTCAGGCTGATGGTGAAACGAGGTCCGTGGTGACGGCCTCAAGCATCAGAAGGAGAAGCGCAGCATGGACCATTTTGCTGGACTAGACGTTTCGGTCAAGGAGACCAGCGTCTGCATTGTGGATGACGCGGGCAAGATCGTTCGGGAAGTGAAGGTAGCAAGCGAGCCTGACGCTCTGCTGGAGGTGTTGAAAAGCCCTGCCTACCACTTCAAGCGGATTGGATTGGAAGCCGGGCCGCTGTCGCAATGGCTGTTCAGCGCTCTCGCCGAAGCAGGCTTGCCGGTGATCTGCGTTGAGACGCGGCACATGCGGTCGGCACTGAAAGCGCAGATCAATAAGACGGACCGCAATGATACCCGCGGCATCGCGCAGATGATGCGGGTTGGGCTTTATCGCCCGGTGCATGTGAAGACGCTACGCAGTCAGAAAAAGCTATCGCCATCGAGAACGATCTGCGCGCCACCTTGCGCAACTTTGGCCTCAAGGTTGGTGTGGTGGGGACGGTGAAGTTCGAGACGCGCATCAAGGAGCTTGTCGAGAACGTCCCCGACCTGGCTATGCTGGTCGAACCGCTGCTCATTGTCCGGCGGGCGCTTCGCGAACAGATCGGCATCCTGCACCGCCGTCTGCTGGTCATCGTCCGCGACGATGATGTTTGCCGGCGCCTGATGACGGTGCCCGGTGGCGGCCCGGTGGTGGCGCTGACCTATCGCGCAACTGTCGATGTGCCCACCCGCTTTCGGAACTCCAAGGCAGTCGGGGCGGTATTTGGACTGACGCCCTCCAAGTATCAATCGGGCGAGATCGACCGAACCGGCGCGATATCAAAGTGCGGGGACGAGATGATGCGGGCGATGCTCTACGAAGCGGCCCACATCATTCTGGTGCGCTCAACGAAATGGTCCTGGCTCAAGGCCTGGGCGATGCAGATCGCCAGGCGCCGCGGGCTGAAGAAGGCGGTCGTGGCCCTGGCGCGTCGCCTGGCCGTGATCATGCATCGCATCTGGGTTGACGGCACCGAGTTCCGCTGGACCCGGGAACAAGCCGTAACAGCATGAGAGCCATACAGGATCAAACCCGATAGGAGGAAACTCGAGCTCCACCGAGCGGTGGAATGATGTCCCTCGCGGGACGATGGATGAGGTGAGATCGTATGTCCGCTTGGACCTGCCGTTCGTCTGATGGCAAGGCCGACCCTAAGATCGTTCCGCCTCGTCCTCGAATCCCATGATGGAAGGGCTTTGGTGCCGATTCCGGAGAGAAGCACGAGCCCGCGAGCGACATCGACACTGCAACGGGGGATAGTCTGATAGCGCTTGACCCAAAACGGCCGATTAGAGAAGCGGACATTGGTCTGCATCTAATGTCGCGGTAGCGAAACCGGTTTCAGCCCCTACTAAAGCCATCAGCGAAGCCGGCGCAGAAACCGCTGGCGCGCAATAATGTCGCGGGGTAGGTACGGCGTTGCATGGCACCCGACAAATGATCTTTAGAATCATTGCACGGCGATGGAGCGCGCTCATCGAGCGGCTGGTGGCGGCAACCGCCAATCCCGAGCACGGCCAGCGCGTGGTGATCTTCATCCTGATCGCCTACGTGGCGGTGTGGACGGCCTACGCGATCATCGCCAAGGCAACGCAAGGCATCAATGCCGATATGGCCGAGATTTTTTCGTGGGGCTGGGACCTGGAATGGGGCACGCACAAACATCCGCCGCTGCTGCCGGCGCTGGTGTCGCTGTGGTTCTCGGTATTTCCGGTGTCGGACGAGGCTTACTATTTGCTGGCCGTCATCTCGATGGCGGTTGCCATCTACTTCACATGGCTGCTCTCCGGATTCTGGCTCCACGGCGTCAAACGCGCCGCGGTGCCGTTTTTGCTGATGCTCATTCCATTTTATAATTTTCTCGGGCTTAAGTTCGATCACAACGCGATCCTTATTCCGCTGTGGGCCATCACCACTTACGCCTTCGTCAAGTCCTTCAAGACGCGCACTATCCTGTGGTCCGTGGTGACCGGCGTCTGCGCCGGCCTGGCGGTGCTGGCCAAATACTGGGGTGGCCAAATACTGGTCGTTCTTCCTGCTGCTCGGGCTGGCGAGCGCCGCGCTCGCCGACAGCCAGCGCTTGCGCTATCTCAAATCCTCGGCACCCTGGATCATCACCGTCGTCTCAATCGGTCTTTTCCTGCCACACATCGTCTGGCTTGAAGCCAATGACTATCCGACGTTCATTGCGGCCCGACATCGCCTGGCGGACTCATCGGCGGATTTGGCGTGGCACCTTTGGGGGTACGTTTGCAACTCTATTGCTTATGTTGTGGGCCCGTTGCTCGCCGTGGCGATCCTGGCAACACCCTCGCGGAGCGCGTTTTTCGATATGCTGTTGCCGCGCGACCGCGAGCGCCGCTTTGCCGCGGTGATGTTCTGGGTCCCGCTGCTCGCTGTGATTCCATTCGCGATCTTCATGCAGGTGCGTCTGTCGGCGCTCTGGATTATGTCGGCGCTCTCGCTCCTCGGCGTCGTGCTGCTGTCGTCGCCGCTCGTCCGCTTCACCCGCAGGTCCGCGGTTGCCGTCGCGGCCGCCGCCATCGTTTTCAGCGTCGGCGCCTTGCTCGCCTCGCCGCTGGTTGCCATCGCGAAACTTCATGCCGGCATCGAAAATCACGCCGCCTACACGCGGCTCCTGGCGAAGGAGGTGCAGAAGCACTGGGAGCAAACCACGACACAACCTTTGCAGATTGTCGGCAGCATTTTTCCACTGGCCAATTCGGTGTCCTTCTACCTTGAAAAGAAAGCGCTCCCGGTTTGGATTTATGCAAGCACGCGCCCGCGATGGGACAGCCCAGAGACGATTGATCGATTCGGCGCGGCCATGATTTGCCCCGCGGCGAGCACCGCTTGCCGATCAAGAGTGTATGAAGTCTTAGGCGGACGGTCCGTCGCGCGGCATGCCGAAGTCACGATTCAACCCCATTGGTTCGGATTCTCTGGCGAGCCGCGCGGCTTTGTCATCGACATCGTGCTGCCGCAAATCCGAAACCAAGCGGTAGAGGAATTTTGCTGCGTTAGTGCCGCAAAACGAAGGAGCGTGCCGACTCATTAATTTAGGCGCGTCGTCACCCCGGTCTTTTAGCTCATCCAACATTGATCTGGATCAATGTGCCGCGACGTGGCTTTGATTGCATTTCTCGTGCGTTAAAATGGCATCTCGTCGGGGCCACCGGAGCGGCTTTTGCTTTACTCATCACCAGCAATCTCTTTGGCAAGCAACACGATGCTTCGCCGGAGCTTGGCGTCCTTGAGCGCCATGAATGCCTTGACGAGTGCAATACCATCCGCAGTGGCGAGGAAGGCGGATACGTAAGACGGTGACGGGGCCGATTGTTGGCCGGTCGGTTTGTCGTTGGTCGCCGGACCGCCTTCAAAGAAAAACGTCACCGGCACTTGTAGGATATGCGCGATTTGTTGGAGTCGGCTCGCACTTATGCGGTTCACGCCCTTCTCGTATTTCTGCACTTGCTGGAACGTGACGCCGAGCGCGTCACCAAGCTTCTCTTGGCTCATGCCAAGCATCAGGCGGCGCATCCGCACGCGACTGCCGACATGCTTGTCCGTGGGGTGAGGAATCTTTTTGTCCATAGCGAAGTCTAGCACAAAACCGCGCCCACCGGATTGAGGTCCAGTGGGCGCGAGGTCACCGCGCCGCAGAGGCCAATCGCCTGAACAGTTCTGCTTACCGCCGCCCGACCGCGAGGGCGGAGGGGTTGATGCGGGGAAGGGCGTGGGCGCAGTGAGCGTGATCGCCGTGCAAAATCCGCGCACCACGAAAACATCTCAAGCTAACCGCTTGCTCCACCGAGTAGATTTTCTAAAGCGTTGACCCTTCACACGGAAGCCCTAGCGGGTGCCTGAGGGTGCACCTTCCGTTGTCCTGAGGTGCTGTAGCGATAGAACATCCGCAAGATCATCTGCCGTGCTCATGTCTAAGCCGGTCAGAGTGACGCCTTCATGGGTGGCGGCGGTATCGGTTGACGTGTCAATAACGGTCCAGCCGAATGCATCTTTTCGGATGGCGTAGCGTGCGCCCATGTGTGCCGCTCCAGGGGCCTCTAATTGAGCTTAGCGTGTTCCTGAGCGTCAGCGTAGCCCTTGAAGCAGTAGCGCCGAGCTTGAACTTGGCGACGAGCGGCACATGCACCCTTAGTCGTCGGTCATGGCTGCCAACGAAGACTGGCTAAACGGCATGATGCCAAAGCCGAAAAGTCCCGCAAAATACAAACCGACTTAATCCGCAGCCTGGTTGGCGTCCACGACCGCGATTCCGATCAGCGCCTCTGCGGCGGTCGCCAGCGCGATCACACCGCCGTCGCGCCCACGTCCTTGCCTCGCATGAACCCCTGCGTCGCCTCGCGGTCAGGAGGCATGTAGAGCACGAGCTGCTCCGGCGCTTGCCCCGCGCGTCGCAGTGCCCGCAGCGCAGCTTGAGGTCGCGCAGCCTCGTCGTGTTGCCCCTACGGATGAGCGGCAACTCAGCCGGGCTCAACATCGCGCGGTGATCGCAAGCGGCGCAGCGGATGGCGACCCTATTCGATCATCTCATCTGCTTTGGCGTGAGGCGAAGGACCGACAGGTACCTATTCCAAATATCTGTGCAGAAAGCCTCGTCGCGAGTTTGCCTTGTTTTTATTTATTTTGCGAATCAGGCCGCATAGGGTTCGGTAATAAGCGTGCGCCTTCGGGGAGGGCAGCAATGTGAACTCCAAAGAATATTTCGATTCATTCCCAAATGAAGCGCCCGCTCCATCGGAAAACTGCGAGTCCGCGCGGGTAGATTAAGGCGATTTCACCTCATGATTTTTGGCTTCGGCATTCAAGACGATCATCTCACTCAAGATGAGCCCGTCCTGGAGAGGGTGGGATGTGACCGGATAGTACTGGTCGAATCTCCTCAACTCGCGCAGTTAAAAGTTGCAGAGCTTATTCAATATCTGCGATCGGGGGACGTCTTGGTCGTCGTCGATCTTGATCGACTCGGGAGAAACATGGAAGCAATCTTGCTCACGATCAACCAACTTAAGAAGGCAGGAGTGGCCCTTCGCGTGGAAAAGCGCGACATTATCCCGGGTACACCGCTCGGAGATTGTTTTCTAAAAGCCTGTGACTGTTTGATCGACGTCCTGCCGGTTGATCGCTCGGAGAAGGCCGGCACCCTGCCAGTTGGCAACGCGAACGCGCGTCGTCGCGGGCGCCCAGCGGCACTCTCGATAGCTGACAGATTGAAGGCGCAAAAGCTGTTGGTGGATCAAAATGCCAGCGTGCGATGGGTTGCCAAATCGCTGAATGTCTCACCGGCAACGATTTACCGACACTTCCCGGCTGAAGCCCGCTCTCGCTTTCGGAGGATTCGTCGGCCTTCAGTTATGAACACTGCGGGGCCTGATATTCACTCCTGACCGTGACGGTACAAAGCGTTGGGATCACGAAGCCATGAAGCGCCGCTGCAGCACTTCGTGCGGGGAGCAGCCCAGCGTCGACTGGACGCTATTCGCTCAATAGCGAGTGCCGCGAAAATGAGCTCCAAAATCAATGACCTCGCTGTTAGCAGCTGGACTTTATCCACAATATCCACAGCAATACACAGGCGCCGCGACAGCTCCCGGAACTGCAAGGCGCTACGGGAATTAACACCCATGCAGTCCGGTCAGCAGGCACAACATACGGATGGGAGTCATCGCATGGACAGGTCACATTATTTTGTCGTGTACGACAGGGACGGCTGGAAGATCCAGTGCGACGGCGAAAACTCCGAGCCTTACGAGAGCAAAGGCGAGGCCTTCAAGGATGCCGTCGGGCTCGCGTACCTCGATGACCGCAATGGGCGTGAGGCCGACGTCGTAGTTCAATGTGAGGACAAAATGTTCCGCCCGGAATGGGATTCCAGCCGCGACTCCTACCCGCCCCCGCTGGTCCCCGAGTGATTCAGGAACGAATGGACGGCTGGCCGAGACCGACCTTTGGCAAGCCACCCCGTGACAGAAGCGATTATACGGGTGCGCCCCGGTCAGGTCTGTCGTACACCAGTCCGCGCCGTTACTCTTTCCCAAGCTTGGCGAAAGGCGGTCACCGCCGCTTCACGATCTGCTGTATGACCCTGGTGTGGACCCGTGCGATGGCGGGGCTTGAAGATTATCCCCCAGTACCAAGGGCGGTCCGGCGGGGAGCCACCGGGTCGATGGGAAATCCGGCCAACATGCTCACCCGCGCAAAGCACTTCATAGTCATTGGCGGACGAGCCGCTGCCGGGTCGGCTCGTCCTCGCTCGGCTCAGGATCAGCGACATGGCCTTATAAGGCGATAGTCATATTGTGCGGGCAAGGGCCACGCCTAAACGAGAAGGTTCTAATTCACATAATCCCCAACCTTGGCCAGCCTGGCGATATTCGCTAAGTCACCAAGAGCGAAAGCCGGCTACGGCGAGAAATACCATCCAGGCGAATATCAGCGACCCAAGAACAAGCAGGGCGAGCCAATCTGGGCCTTCGCGGTTCTGATGACGAGTTGCAATTTGCCGGTTCATCATTGTTCTGCAACCTGACACAGGAACTGCTCGAAATATTTACGAAGTTCCTCAAGGGCCGCGCGAAGCTCGGCCGTCGAACAGGAACCAGTGTTCTGATTATCGCAACGCTTCAATGGAGCGGTCGTTTCGTCTGGAAACGAGACGAAATATTCCTTGCCATTCAACATGCGCTCCCCCGGATGCACACGAGGTGTCTATTGATTTGTACACTCCAACACCCATGCAGGGATTAATATTTAAAGCCAAGGCGACTTCTCTTGGACGCCTTGTTTAGCGGTGTTTTCCACCGCTATTTCGGTGAGCGGGGCACGGGCGATGCTGCCCGGCTCGCGTGTTGATTGTAGGATGAGATACAATCGTGGGGTGCGCCTGCTACGTCCTAGCCTCTAGGCTTTGACTTAGGTCGGCGGTGTGAGACGGGTGGCTGTTATTTGACCGTAGATTTATGAGTGCACGCCACTGTCTGCGCCACGGCGCTCTCAAAAACAATACCGGCCTAGGGGTTCGACACGCCATCTCAAGCCTGATAAACGAACGCCTTCAATTCCGGATATTTTTATGACCTGGGACGTCGTTCTCGCTGCTTTCGCCATCACCACCTTAGGCGTGGTTTTTGGCGCTGTTCCGATTTATTGCCTCGTGTGGAATTCGAAATTATTCGGGCGCTTGGATCGCGGCGCCTCCGACAATAGCCGTACAGTCGCCGCTTCCCTTTCACCGAGCCTGCCTTCGCAGGACGTCATTGCGAATGACTGCGTTGTTCGATTTCCAGCCCGGCGTGTTCCGAGCCAGATGGACCGCGCTGTACTGACGAAAACGGGCGTCGATCAATTGGCTTCCTAACGCAGGCGGCCATCGGCGCACGGTTCGTTTATTGGGCGGAACTCTATTCGACAATGACAACGGTAATCGTTGCGCAGGCGCTGTTGTGTGTTAGAACCCGCGCTTCCCAAAACCTGGAGTTATCAATTGGCTAAAACATCCAAGAAGACAAAGCGCGTGGCGTGGACGAAAACGTTGCACGCAGAATTACGCAAGCACTCAAAGGCACGAACGCCCGTTACCAAGATTTCCAAGCAGATGAAGCGGACGGTTGGTGCGTTACGCCAGCAAGCTCTCAAGCTCGGTATCGGCCTCGGCCATCAACGTTAGATGCTCGCGAATTTCAGTTGGCCGATTGAGCTGACGAACTTTGCCTGACGCGTTTCCAAACTACATGACACGAACGAGCAGCCGCGTGGTGGATGTTCTGCCACGCGGCGCTCTATTTCAGCATGGGTCACTTTACTCTTGGGCGCGCTGCACCCTCCAGTTCTCTCTCAATCGACTTTAAGGCGCCGACCTGATCACCGATTTCTTGCATGAACTCATCTAAGGCCCCACCAAAATGGGCGGCGACATCATTGGTTTTTTCATAAGACGAACTCCACTTATGAAACTGGCGGAGCGTCTCCAATAGTTTGGTTTGGAGTTCCGGTGGCATTGCGCCGGTCGCGGACTTTCGACTATTCCGCTTCTGATCTTTCTTTATTTTCTTTGCCAACGACTCCATGATGTTGATAATTTTGAACACTCGAAATTGCGCATTTGAAAGTTCGTCCAATTCCAGAAACAGCCAGTTTGTGTGCTCACTAAACTCGGAACATACATCCTCCAGATGCTTCGCTAGATCGGCTGTGGGATTCTGGGCACGATTCATCTTTGCTCGGTCGGTCTGTTTTGATTTCATCTTGGACTCTCGTTTCATGATTTCTCTCCGAATATTTTGAGTCGCGCCCATGTTGAATGAGCGCATTGCAATTGATTTACAGGTCCGAAATAGGCGGCCCGGTCAGCCTGTTTGGCAGCCCAACTGGTGGTTTAGCGCGACTAACTGGGACGCTGGCGCCCACGCTGGGCGCCCACGCCGACGGTGTTGCCTTGCGCGAATTGTTCACCGGAGGCGACGATGGTTTGACCCACATCGCATGAGAGTGTTGTAAACTGATCGTGGATCACAGACGTTCTTGAATCCCGAACTTGTTTCCCTAGCTGGTGTTGTGCGCGGACAAATTGAGATCATGGCAAAGCGAAAACAAAAACCGAACTTCTGGGACAGAGGCAACCCGCCCGCTCGATACGATATCGCCGTCCTGCGTCCCAAGAATTTGGCAAAGGGCAAGCGGTTCGAGACCATCAAGGATTCAAATCAAGAAAGCCTTCGGAGCGAACAGTCGCTGCCTTTCGCGAAGCTGAACCGATCCACATTACGTGACTATCTCCAAGAATGCCGGGATGGCGCCTATCACTGCTACCAAACGTTCTGCCCGCGTTGTGCGCGAACCTTTCGTCGATGGTTTATTAGCGAGTTGTTGCGAACGACCGAGGATCAGAAATCAGTCCACATGGCGACAGTGCTGCTGGAAGCCGCGCCGAGCGACAAGATCGATGCGCTTGATCCCAATCGGTACAAAGCACGCCTGCGTAAGGATTTGCAGGAAGCGGGTCTCGGAGACAGCCCCGTAGTCGGCGGCTTTGAGATGATCTACCGAGCCCGCGACAGGCAATGGATCCTGCACATCAACCTGGTGATCGTCGGCGCAACCGAGAAAGCCCTGACCAAGTTTCAGGAAAGCTACGACGATTCAGCTATCGACCGACCCGTAGTCAAGGTCCCCGTCAAGGATCGTGCCGAGCAGTTGTCCTACGTGCTGAAATTCACCACCTACCACCGGCCTTACAAGCAAACCGGCTCCGGCAAGTCACAGGCGATGTCGCTCAACGCCCGAGAGCACCACGCGCTGGTGAAGTGGATGTCGCGGTTCGAGTTTCAGGACATGATGTTGAGCTATGGTCGAAAGTTGGTGACGGGGTAGATCAGGAAGGCGGCATATCGTGGGGGTAGTTGAAGCCTCCACTTCTCCACCGAAGGAGTAATATGCCGTGTCGAATTCTAACGTCGTCAAACTGGTTCAGCCAGGCACCTTCAGCG
>CAMAWG010000073.1 GCA_945861855.1 Rhodoplanes serenus | reverse complement strand
TGACAGGCCCGGCAGCGGCAGCATAGGGTCATACATGGCGGGTGTGGCTTTCCTGAAATTGCGTAGTTTTGATTCGAGACCAAAATCATACGCTGAATCAGTACTTTAAGGCACAACCGCCTGCTAGTCGTGAATAATTCGGGCTAGCTTATTGCCACGAAGACGACATGGATCAATGGCTTAGAGGAATAGACGCGCCAGTTCGTGTGTTATTGGATTCAGTGGCCCTTCAGGAAGTGAACGAGTATTAGATGCCGAATGATATTGCGGGCGTGACGGGTTCCATCCTTTTTGGAACGCGGGAGCAGGTGGGCGTTGGCCGGGGCTTGGCCGAATTCAGGGCCGGCCGGCCGATTGTGGTGAAGAGCCGCAGCGAATTGCTGCTGTGCCTGCCGGTCGAGGGATTGGACAAGGATCGGCTGGCGGCCTTCCGGGCGCTTTGCGCGCCGATCGCGCCGCGCCTGGTCTTGACCAGCCTGCGGGCACGCTCGCTCGGCATCGATGCCGACGAGCCGGTTGCGCTTGAGCTGATGTCGGACGTCGATGCGGGCACCATCCTCACGCTCGTTGCCGACGCGACCTCGGATCATGTGTTCGTGCCGGAGCCGGCGGGGCCGGCGGCGATGGCGGCGATCGAACTGATCAAGCTCGCGCAGGTGCTGCCGACGGTGCTGGTCGCCGAGACCACCGCGGCGATCGTGAATGCATACAGCCCTTCCATCATCACTGTCGAAGCCGGCGCGGTGGCGCGCTTCCGCGAGAAGGCCACACAATCGCTCGCCATTGCCGGGGAGGCCTATGTGCCGCTCAGCTCCGGTGTACGCACGCGGTTCGTGGTGTTCCGCGACGCCTTCGGCGAGGACCCGGTGGCGGTGATTGTCGGCACGCCGGACCTGTCGAAGCCGGTCCCGGTGCGCATCCATTCCGCTTGCCTGACTGGCGATGTGTTCGGCTCGCGGCGCTGCGACTGCGGCGATCAATTGAAGCTTGCACTGGCGCGGCTGCAGGAGGCCGGCGGCGGCATCATTCTCTACCTCGCGCAAGAGGGACGCGGTGTCGGCCTCGCCAACAAGATGCGGACCTACAAGCTGCAGGACGCGGGCCTCGACACGGTCGACGCCAACACCACGCTCGGCTTCGACGATGACGAGCGCGACTATGGCGTAGCCGTTCGCATGCTGCAGATGCTCGGCTGCGCCCGCATCGTGCTGCTCACCAACAACCCGGCCAAGCTCGACGGGCTCGCCAAGGCCGGCATCGAAATCACCGGCCGCATGCCGATCGAAACCCCGGTCAACTCCGACAACCGCCGCTATCTCACGGCGAAGGCGTCGCGCGCGGGCCACCAGCTCCGTCATGTGATAGCGTCGCTGACGCCCGGCGACGACCAGCAGGAGGCAAGGCTGGTGCCTTGACGCGCCCGGCTTGAAGGGAGCGACTCATGCCTGAGAGCGCCACGCAAGCCTACACGCTCACCGCGCGCATCCTGCACTGGGTCACGGCGGCGCTCGTCCTCGCCATGATCCCCATCGGTTTCGCCGCGGCCAATGGCGATTTCGGCGCGTGGCAGGACACGCTCTACGACCTGCATCGTTCGGCCGGCGCCGTGCTCTTGCCGCTCGTGCTCGGCCGCCTGATCTGGCGCCTGACCCATCCGGCGCCGCCGCTGCCGGCCGACATCCCGGCGATCCAGCAATTCGCGGCCCATGCCACCCACTGGGCGCTCTATGCGCTGCTGATCCTGCAGGCGGCCGTAGGCTGGATCGCCACCTCGTCCTATCGCGCGTCGATCACGGTGTTCTGGCTGTTCGAGCTGCCGCCGGCCTGGCCGGAGGATCGGCCTTTCTCCGAAACGATGTTTGCCCTGCACGGGTTGATCGGGATCGCCATCGCGCTCCTGCTCTGCGCTCATATCGGCGCGGCGCTGTATCACCATTTCATCCGCAAGGACGGCGTGCTGATGCGCATGGTGAGCGGCTAGATCATGGCTGGACCCGCAGCCGGCCGCGCCGTCGGCAACCTGACGTTCCAGGAGATCGGCACGGCGCTGCGTGCAAGCTCGATCCTGTGCCTGCCGATGGGATCGATGGAGCAGCATGGGCCGCATCTGCCGCTCAACACCGACACTGTGTTGGCCGAGGCGTTCACCCGCCGCATCGTTGAACGGTGGGGCGAGGCCTACGATCTATGGCGGCTGCCGCCGGTGCCGGTCGGGCTGTCGCGCGAGCACGACTGGGCGGCGGGGACGCTATCGCTCTCGGTCGGCGGGATGACGGCGGTGCTGCGCGATCTTGGCCGCGAGATCGCCCGCGCGCTGCCGACGCGCAATCTGCTGATCGTCAACGGTCATGGCGGCAACCGCGGCATCCTGGAGGCGCTCGGGCGCGAATTGCGCGGCGACTTCGGCCTCAATCTCTGCGCACTGCATCTCGGCGCGATGATGAGCCCGGTGGCGGACGCGGGCGTACCGGAAATCCATGCCGGCCGGGACGAGACCTCGGTGATGCTGGCGCTTGCGCCGGAACTGGTGCGCCGCGAGCGCATCGGCAACCTCAAGGCGCCGCCGGACGGCGACGCGGTGCGGGCGGCGGTTCTCGATCCGGCGGCGACCTGGCCCTGGTCGAGCGGCGATCCGCGCATCGCCGATCTGGGCGTCATCGGCGATCCGGCGCAGGCATCGGTGGAGCATGGCCAGGCGATTGCCGAACGCGTGGTCGAAGCGGCCGGCGCCGTGCTGAAGCAACTTCGCGAAAATCAGGGTTAGCCGGTTTCGCCCGCGGCCCGTTCCACTTCCAGCGGATGGGCCTTTCGTCCGCCGCGCTCGATCGCGACCGGCGCCTGATCCTGCGCGATCAGGGCCGCGGCCAGATCGACGCAACGCCTGGCCAGCATCGAGGCGCCCTCCGCCAGTTCCTTCGAGTCGCGCACGATCTCGACGTTGCGCTCCATGTCCTCGCTCGACCAGCCGCGCGAATGCGCGACATAGGGAAATTGCGGGAAGATGAAGCCAAGCTCGGCGAAAAATCCCAGCATCTGGCCGGCGACGCCCTGGATGTTGTCCTGACCGCCGACGACGATGAAGCCCGCGACCTTGTTGCGGATCAGCACCTGGTTGCGGATGGTGATTGAGTTCTGCACGCAGTTCAGCCGCTCGGCCATCTTGAAGTAAAGCGATGACGCCGCGCCCCAGCGGATCGGCGTGGCGACGATGATGGCGTCGGCCCAGTGCACCAGCGCCTCATAGACGCGATCCAACTGGTCGCTCTCGTCCATCTGCGTGATCGAACAGGGCCAGGTGCAGGCGTGCGCGGATTTCGAGTAGTAGCCCTCGCAGGCGCGAAACTTCAGTTCGCTCAGGCGGATCATCCGGCCTTCGGCGCCGTAGGCGGCGCAAGAATCTAGCGCGTGCCTGAGCAAATGGTCGGAGCCGGAAAAGCGCGGGTTGGCTTCGTCCATCGGCGAGGTCGAAATGCCGGCGACGCGGATGGGCCCCGGCGCGCGCTCGATCTTGCGCGCCAGCGGATGGGCCGGATGCGGCTTGCGCGTGCGCCGGGTCGCCGATGCCATGTCCACCTGGACCCGGCCGCCTTCGACCTTCACCGCGTAGGCAGGGACCGCATCTTCCTCGAAGCCGGGTTCGCCTTTGCCGCTGCACCGGTGGAATTTCCAGTTGTGCCAGGGGCAGACGATATATTCGCCATCGAGACGGCCCTCGCCGAGCGGTCCGCCGACGTGGTTGCAGGCGTTCGAGACCACGCCGAACCGGCCGTCCCTGAACGACACCGCAAGCTCCCGGCTGCCGGCCGCGATGCGCCGCAGCGGCGCCTGCGACATTTCCTCAACCGAGCCGATGTCGAGCCAGTTTTCCTCCGCCATGCCATCCTCCGGGCTTCGTATCCACCTGCCATTGCAACCATTCTAGCCGCGTCCCGACAGCCCTAACGAAGTCTTAATCACGGCAGGCTATCAAACACGTTGGATTATTGTGCGAGCGGTGCCGGAATGGCCGGCCAGGGCGATCCTGCCGTAGAGAAGCTGCGAGCCTACCTCGGGGCGCTGAAGCCCGGGGCGCGGGCGTTGCTGATCGCTGAGCTCGAGCGCGGGCTGCTGCATGGCAGCGGCCCGGCCGGGGCCGAGATGGTATTGGCCGAGCTGCGGCGAAGCTTGCGCGACGGACGCTCCAAATCGGTCCGCTTCGACGACCCGGTGCGGCTGTTCTTTCAGCCGGTCGAGCCGTTCCTCGTCGATGACAGACCCGACCACAAGCACCGCGGCCGGATCGCGCGTTCGACGCTGGAGCCGTTGTGGATCTGGATCAGCAACGCTCTGATGCCGGATGAGGCGAAAGCCTATGCCGAGCAGATCGAGCTGGCGCTCACCGCAGGCGACACCGACAAGGCCGAGCATCAGTCCCGCGCATTCCAGGATCGCGTGGTTGCTCGCATCACCCAGATGTTGGATGGCGCCGACGAAAAGGTCGGCGGTCGCCTGAGTGTCCAGTTCGGCACCTCCCGCGCGCTTGAGGACGTGCAGGCGCTGCGCGGAATCCTGAGCGCGCGAGACGGCCTTGCCATGCTTGCCACCCAGTTGCCGGGCCACATCAACTCGCTCTCTGGGCCGGTCCTCGAAAGCGTGAAGGCGCAGATCGACTCGCCGATGGCGGCGAAGTCCGATCTTTTCCTCTACTCGCTTGTGCTGGTGATGAGCAAGCTTGCGGCGCCCTGGCAACTGATCCGGTTGGCGATCAAGGCCGCTGGAGGCGACGACGCCAAGCGCATTGCCGATACGCCCTATGCGGTTACGGTCCAGATCGTTCTTGAGGAGATCGACCGCAGAATTCGCGAACTCGCCGCCGACCTCAGTAGCGGCCGCGGCATCGCGGTGGCGGCCTTGCTGAAAGAGGTTCACGACGCTCTGCGCGGGTTGCGCTCGGAGATCAATTTGCCGCCGGAATCGGCATGGGGCAAGCATCTCGCCGCCGTGCGCGGGGAGGTCTCCAAGATTATATCCGCCGAGATCGAGCTGATGCCGGGCCGCGTCCGGCGTCTGATCCGGCTGCGTCCGTCCAAGGAAATCGGCCCCGGCTCCAGGCTCGACGCCGACGAGGTGACGGAGACCGAAGCGCTGATCGGCTTCGTCGCGGTATGCCGCAACTATGCCAGCGAACTGGCCGTCAACGAGGTTACGCAGCGCACCTTCAACGAGTTGCAGCAGTTCCTCGACACCGGCACGCGCACGCTGCTGGATGCGTTGCGCAGCGCCAGTCCCAACGAACGCCCGTTTCGCCAATCGCAGGTCGATGCCGCGGTGCGGTTCTGCGCCAAGGTGTTCGGCCAGGAATACGCCTCGCTACTGGCCAAGGCGGCCGAAGTCGCCTCCCATGACTCCGGGCGCAAGGCGGCGGTCCGAGCCTGAGTTCAACCGCGGCCGGAGCGCGGTTCCAGGGCGCCTGCCGACCCCGGCCAACATTACCAAAGATTAATTTTGCCGCCACGCCTCCGTAAGGCGCGCGCACCCATGTTCTGTCCAACCAAAGCGCTGGGGCGCTGACCCACGGTTCGAGGACAGAGATACCCATGAATCAAGCCAATCCAACGAAAGCGCGAATCCTGCCGCTGCGGCGGCTCGCGCTGCTGGCCACCACCGTCGCCGGCCTCGCCGTCGGCGGGTTCCTGGTGGCGCCCACCCTGTCGCCCTACACGCCTGCGTTGGCGCAGAACCTCTCGCAGGAGGCCCAGCAGGTCGCGCGGCCGACCGGCTTTGCCGACATCGTCGAGAAGGTGAAGCCCGCGGTCTTTTCGGTGCGCGTGAAGGTGCGGGCCGACGCTCAGGCCTCCTCCTCCGACGACGAGAATCCGTTCCCCAAGGGCTCGCCGATGGAGAAGTTCTTCAAGCGCTTCGGCACGCCTGAGGGCGGGCCGAGCTCACCGCGCGGCCGCCAGTTCGGCTCCGCGCAGGGCTCCGGCTTCTTCATTTCGGCGGACGGCTATGCCGTGACCAACAACCACGTTGTCGAGAAGGCAACGACGGTCGAGGTCGCCACCGACGACGGCAAGACGCACACCGCCAAGGTGATCGGCACCGATGCGCGCACCGATCTCGCGCTGATCAAGGTCGATGGCGCCGGCAATTTCCCCTACGTCAAGCTCGCGGAGACCGCACCGCGCATCGGCGACTGGGTGCTGGCGGTCGGCAATCCGTTCGGCCTCGGCGGCACCGTGACGGCGGGCATCGTCTCGGCGCGCGGGCGCGACATCGGCGCCGGCCCCTATGACGACTTCCTGCAGATCGACGCGCCCGTGAACAAGGGCAACTCCGGCGGCCCGACCTTCAACACCGAGGGCAGCGTGATCGGCGTCAACACGGCGATCTTCTCGCCGTCGGGCGGGTCGGTCGGCATCGCCTTCGCCATTCCGGCGGAGACGGTGAAGACGGTGGTCGCCCAGCTCAAGGACAAGGGCTCGGTGACGCGCGGCTGGATCGGCGTGCAGATCCAGCCGGTGACGCTTGAAATCGCCGACAACCTCGGGCTGAAAAAGCCCGCGGGCGCGCTGGTCGCCGAGCCGCAGAAGGATGGCCCGGCGGTCAAGGCCGGCATCCAGGCCGGAGACGTCATCACCGCCGTGAACGACAAGCCGGTGGCCGATGCGCGCGATCTCGCCCGCAAGATCGGCGGCCTGTCTCCCGGCGCGACCGTCAAGCTCGGCATCTTCCGCGGCGGCGCTGAAAAGACCCTCAGCCTGACGCTCGGCGAACTGCCGAATGCACGTGCGGCGCGCGCCGACACCGAGCGGCAGCCCAAGGCGAAGAGCAGCAACGAGCCGCGGCTCGGCCTGTCGCTCACGCCGGGCGGGAGCGAGCCGGGCGTCGTCGTCGCTGAGGTCGATCCCTCCGGGCCCGCAGCCGATTTCGGCTTCAAGGCCGGCGACGTGATCCTCGAGGTCGGCGGCAAGACCGTCGCCACCCCGGACGATCTGCGCAAGGCGCTGGGTAAGGCCCGGGACGAAGGCAAGCGCAGCGTGCTGATGCGGGTGAAGTCCGAGCAGGGGACGCGCTACGTCGCGATCCCGCTCAGCCGCGCCTGAGAAATGATTGCGGCCGCGCCCGGTTCGGGCGCGGCCGGGAGATCGGGACCGTGCCGTCGGCAAACGTCGCCCCCGCCGGCGGAGCGAACCCGGGGGACGGGGTAACACCCGTCCCCGCTCATACCATCTTGGTTTACCGGCAACCGTCGCCCCCGCCGGGAGCCAGGGTGGTCGGGGGCGGCGGAGCGATCCGCCGCCCCCCACTGTATTTGGCCGGACAGGCGCGCAAGGCCGGAAAAGGGGTAAAATGAACTGCCATGCGCCTCCTGATCATTGAAGACGACCGAGATGCCGCCGACTACATCGCCCGGGCGTTCCGCGAGGTGGGCCACGTCGCCGATCAGGCTCCGGACGGTGAGGAAGGCCTGGCGCTCGCGGTGGACCGGCAGTACGACGTCCTGATCGTTGACCGCATGCTCCCCAAGCGCGACGGCCTCTCCGTGATCGGCGAATTGCGCGCCAAGGGCATCGAGACGCCGGTGCTGATCCTGTCGGCGCTCGGCCAGGTCGATGATCGGGTGAAGGGGCTTCGCGCCGGCGGCGACGACTACCTGCCCAAGCCCTATTCGTTCTCGGAACTGCTCGCCCGCGTCGAGGTGCTGGCGCGCCGCCGCGGCGGCCGCGGCGAGGAGACGGTATACCGGGTCGCCGACCTCGAGCTCGACCGGCTCTCGCATCAGATCAGGCGCGGCAAGCAGGACATCGACCTTCAGCCGCGCGAGTTCCGCCTCCTGGAATATCTCATGAAGCACGCGGGCCAGGTGGTGACCCGCACCATGCTCCTGGAGAATGTCTGGGACTATCACTTCGATCCGCAGACCAACGTCATCGACGTGCACATCTCGCGGCTGCGCTCCAAGATCGACAAAGGATTCTCGCAGCCGCTGCTGCACACCATCCGCGGCGCCGGATACATGATCCGTGACAAATGATCTCGTCACCACCGGGGCTCGTCCCGCCGCGGAGCACAGCCCGCCGGCGGGCTGGCTGCGCGGCGGCCGGGCCCGGCTGAAGGCGCTGATCTGGCCGCGGCTCAGCGCGCTCGGCAAGCTCTCCAACACCACCGCGTTCAAGCTGACGCTGGTCTATCTCACCGTCTTCGCGCTGTTCGCGGCGTGCCTGCTCGCCTATTTCGCCTGGAACACGCGTCGGCTGATCACCGAGCAGATCACGCGCACGGTCGACGCGGAGATCACCGGCCTGTCCGAGCAATACAACCAGGGCGGCATCCGGCGGCTTGTCTTCATCATCGATTCTCGTGCGCGCCGGCCGGGATCGAGTCTCTATCTGGTCGCGACGCCCACCGGCGACGGTCTCGCCGGCAACGTCGGCCTGCTCGGCGAGGGCGTGCTCGAACAGACCGGCTGGACCGAAACGGTCTATCGCCGCCTCGACGATCCCGAAGGCACCGAGCATCACGCCCTGGTTCGCGTGTTCCAATTGCCGAGCGGGTTCCGCCTTCTGGTCGGCCGCGATCTCGATGAGCGCGAGCGGCTCTACGACGTCATTCTCGGCGCCGGCCAATGGTCGATCGCACTGGTGATCGTTCTGGGGCTGGCCGGCGGCTTTTTCGTCGCGCGCCGGGTGCTGCAGCGCGTCGATGCCATGACCGAGACCTCGCGCACCATCATGGCCGGCGATCTGTCCGGCCGGTTGCCGACTGCAGGCTCCGACGACGAGCTCGACCGGCTTGCGGTCAACCTCAACGTCATGCTGGAGCGGATCGAGGCGCTGATGCGGGGCTTCAAGGAGGTCTCCGACAACATCGCGCACGATCTCAAGACGCCGCTGACGCGGTTGCGCAATCGCGCCGAGGAGGCGCTGCGCACCGGCAAGGGTGAGAGCGACTACCGCGCGGCGCTGGAATCGACCATCGAGGAATCCGACGAGCTGATCCGCACCTTCAACGCGCTGTTGATGATCGCGCGCGCGGAATCCGGCCAGGCCAGCACGCCGATGACCGAGTTCGACGCCGCCGAGATCGCGCGCGGGGTGGGCGAGCTTTACGATCCGCTGGCCGACGACAAGGGGCTGACGCTCCGGATCGAGGCCGGCGACAATCTCGCGGCGCGCGGCAACCGCGAACTGGTGACGCAGGCGCTCGCCAATCTGGTCGACAACGCCATCAAATATGCCCGCCCCCATAAGCTGGACGCAAGCGGAACGCCCGCCGATGTGCTGGTGGAGGCGAGGCGGGAAGGCGACCACATCGCGCTCAGCGTGTCGGATCGTGGTCCGGGAATCGCCTCGGCCGATCGCGGGCGCGCGGTCCAGCGCTTCGTGCGGCTGGAGCAGAGCCGGTCGGAGCCGGGTTCGGGGCTGGGCCTGAGCCTCGCATCCGCCGTCGCGCACCTGCACGGCGGCGAACTCCGGCTTGAGGACAACGGGCCGGGTCTGAAGGCCACGCTGGTGCTGCCGCGCGGCGGCCCGCAATTGCCGCAGCCGAGCGAATAGTCAATCGCCGAAGTCGGGGCTATGACAGGCCCATGGCCCGGCCCGCAAAGAAGAAAGCCAAGCCCGTCGCGAAGGTCGAAAAGACGCTTGCGTCTGCCGTGACGCAGGCGCCGCGACTCGTCGACCGGAAGGCGGCGCAGGCCCGCGTTGCCGAGTGGTTGACGGGGATCGGCCGCAGCGTGTCCGGCAAGGCGCTGAAGCGGCTGATCGGCAAATCGCCGAAGGTCGAGGCCCTGCTGCTGGGCCTCGCCGACGGCTCGCCCTATCTCTGGGGCCTCGCGGCGGGGGAACCGGCGGGGCTGCTGTCGCTCTTCAATTCCGATCCTGACCGGCATCTGGCGGCGCTGCTGGCGAAATCAGCAAAGGCCGCGGCCGCCACCAAGGACGAGGCGGAGGCGATGCGGCTCCTTCGCCGGATGAAGGCGGAAGCCGCGCTGCTGATCGCGCTGGCCGACATCGGCGGGGTCTGGCCGGTGATGCGGGCGACGCGCGCGCTGACCGAGGTCGCGGACACGGCGGTTGCCGCCGCGGTGCGCTTTCTCCTGCGCGATGCCGCAGCGCGCAGCCGGCTCAAGCCCGCTGATCCGGCGAGGCCGGAGGAGGGCAGCGGCCACATCGTCCTGGCGATGGGCAAGATGGGCGCCTTCGAGCTCAACTATTCGAGCGACATCGACCTGATCGTGTTTTACGAACCGGATGCCCCGGCGCTGGCCGACAAGGACGACGCCATGGCGTTTCATGTGCGGATCACCCGGGGCCTGGTGAAGCTCCTGCAGGAGCGCACCGCCGACGGCTACGTGTTCCGCGTCGATTTGCGGTTGCGGCCCGATCCGGCCTCGACCCAGGTCGCGGTCTCGACGGAAGCTGCGCTCAACTACTACGGCAGCGTCGGGCAAAACTGGGAGCGCGCGGCGCTGATCAAGGCACGCGCCTGCGGCGGCGACATCGCGGCCGGCGAGGCGATCCTGCAGCAGCTCGCGCCCTTCATCTGGCGGAAGTATCTCGACTATGCGGCGGTCGCCGACATCGAGGCGCTCAAGCGCCAGATCCATTCCTATCGCGGCCACGAGGCCATCGCGGTCGAGGGACACAACATCAAGATCGGCCGCGGCGGCATCCGCGAGATCGAGTTCTTCGTGCAGACCCAGCAGCTTGTCGCCGGCGGCCGGCATCCCGAGCTGCGCGGCCGCGACACGCTGACGATGCTCGCAGCACTCGTCGAGGGCGGCTGGATCGGCGCCGATGCGCGCGACGATCTCGACGCCGCCTATCGCTTTCTGCGCACCGTCGAGCACCGGCTGCAGATGGTGGCCGACGACCAGACCCACACGCTGCCGTCCGACCGCGAGGGCATGGAGCGCTTCGCGCGCTTTGCGGGATTCAAGGACCGCGACGCATTCGCGGAAAAGCTGGTCGAGTATTTGCGGAAGGTGCAGCGCCAGTATCTCCGGCTGTTCGAGGACAGTTCGGCGCGGGCGGGCCAGCTTGCGCTGTCATTCCCCAAGGATGCCGACGACCGCGAGACGCTCAACCGGCTCGGCGCGATGGGCTATCGCAAGCCGCTGGAGGTGTCGGCCACGGTGCGCCGCTGGCTGACCGGCTCCTATCCCTCGCTGCGCAGCGAATTCGCCCGCACCCAGTTCACCGAGCTTGTGCCGGTGCTGCTCGATCGCCTGGGCCGCGCCGAGAACCCGGATGCAGCCCTTAACGCCTTTGACCTGTTCATCGGCGGAATGCAGCGCGGTGCGCGGCTGTTCTCGCTGCTCAAGCAGAACCCGGACCTGGTCACGCTGGTTGCGCTGACGCTCGGCACCGCGCCGCGGCTGGCCGATATCCTGGCGCGCTATCCGGAGGCGATGGACTCGCTCTTGGAGCCGACATTCTTCGGCGCGCTGCCGGATGAGGCCAAGCTCGAGTCCGAATTGCAGCGCTCGATCAAGGAGGCGCGCACCTACGAGGATTTTCTCGACCGGCTGCGCATGTTCAGCCAGGAGCAGATGTTCCTGGTCGGCGCGCGCGTCCTCTCGGATACGGTGACGGCCGAGCAGGCCGGCGGCGCCTTTGCCCGGCTCGCCAACGTCGCGGTGCGCGCGCTGCACCGCCGGGTCGAGGATACGGTCGCCGAGAATCACGGTCGCATCCGGCGCCAGCAGACCGCGCTGCTCGCGCTCGGCAAGCTCGGCGGCCGCGAGATGACGGCGACCTCCGATCTCGATCTCATCATCGTCTACGACTTCGACCCCGAGCATCCGCAGTCCGACGGCCCGCGCTCGCTATACGGCGCGCAGTATTTCGCGCGGCTGACGCAGCGGCTGATCAGCGCGCTGTCGTCGCAGACCAACTACGGCGCGCTTTATCAGGTGGACATGCGGCTGCGCCCGTCCGGCCGCGCCGGGCCGGTCGCCACCAGCATCGACGCCTTCACGAGCTATCAGGAGTCCGAAGCCTGGACCTGGGAGCACATGGCGCTGACCCGGGCGCGGGTGGTCTCGGGGCCCCCGGCGTTCGCTGCCCGCGTCGAGCAGGTCATCCGCTCCGTGCTGTGCCGCAAGCGCGATCCGGCGGCGGTCGCCAAGGATGTGATCGAGATGCGTCAGGCGATCGCCAAGGAGAAGGGCGAAGGCGCGCGCTGGGATCTCAAATATGCCGCCGGCGGGCTGATCGATCTGGAGTTCATCGCGCAGTACCTCCAGCTCGTGCATGCGGCCGACAAGCCGGAGATTCTCGATACCACCACCGCGCGGGTGCTCGACAAGGCGTGGCGGCTGGGGCTTCTGGCGGCGGAGGATGCCGAGGTGCTGCGGCCGGCGGCGCGGCTGCATCACAACCTGACGCAAATCTTGCGGCTCGCTCTGTCGGGGCCGTTCGATACGAAGGCCGCAGGGGCGGGGCTGTTGGAGCTGCTCTCCAAGGCGAACGATCTGCCGGATTTCGCGACGCTCGACGCGCATTTGATCGAGTCGCAGCAGAAGGTGCGCGCAAGCTTCAAGCGGATTCTGGGTGCGGCGTAAATCAGGCCGGAACGGCGCTTCTTCGCTTCACGCTCTCGATCAGCGAGGCCTTGCGGGCATAGGCCCGGTGCGCGGCCGGATCGTTCATGGTTCGCCGGAGCTGCTCGAAGTCCTTGGCGCGCGCCGCCGGGTCCTTCTCTTCCATCCGCTTCTTGTTGGCGACGGTCTGCTGCTGCACGAATTCGATGTTGAGCGGGCGGCGGTGCAGATCGTATTCGTCGAGAATGTCCTCCGGCGCCTCGCGGCGGATGACGCGGCCGAGAAGATCGCTCAGCTCCACCGCATCGTGGATGCCGAAGTTCAGTCCGAGGCCGCCGAGCGGATTGTTGACGTGCGCCGCATCCCCGGCCAGGAACACCCGGCCCTTGCGGAAGCTCGCCGCCACGCGCTGATGCACGTTGTAGAGATTGCGGTGGACGACGTCGTAAGCGCCGTCCTTGGGCAGGAACCGTTGCAGCCGAGCTTCGGTCGCGTCGGGGTTCATCAGCTCTTCATCGGTCTGTTCGGGCTGCGTCGATGACAGCACGCGCCACAGCGGGCCTGCTCCGTCGCCGCTCACCTTGAACACCGAGAACCAGCCGTTCGGATCGGAGACGTAGTTGCGCGTGCATCCCGGATACATGGTGCCGAGGTCGAAGGTCGTGGTCAGGATCATGAAGCGCTCGGCGTGGGTGTAGCCCTCGAACTCGATCCCCAGAGCCTTGCGCACGGTCGAGCGGCCACCGTCGGAGCCGATCAAGTACGAGCCTGCCACCTTGCGAGTTCCGTCCGCGGTCTCGACCTCGATCTCGACGCCATCGGCCGATTGCGTGAGCGCCGTCACCCGGGCGGAGAATTCGACCTTGGCGTGGGGAAAAGCCTTAAGCCGCTCGATCGCCATGCCGGCGAGCTTGTGCTGCTCGCATTGCACGGCGAAGGGATAGGGCGTTTCGTCCTTCAGAATGCGGAAATCGAATTCGGCGACGATTCTGTTGCTTGGCCGGTCCCAGATGCGGAACAGCGGCTCGACGTAGCCGCGCTCGATGACCTCGTCGACCATGCCGAGGCCCGCGAGCATCTCAAGGGTTGCCGCATGGGTGGTCGCCGCCCGCGGCATGTCGTTGACCTTGGCTTCGGCCTCGAACACACGGACCGGCAGGCCCTGGCGGGCCAGTGCCAACGCGGCGATGACCCCGACCGGACCGCCGCCGGCAATGAGGATGGGATGCTGGGAGGGTGAATGCATGGCGCCGATCTTACATTCATTTTTGCGCGCGCTGGTATAGGATACCGCCTGCAGGGAGTGGCCGGTCATGATGTTCGCCCGCCGCCGGTTGTTGCAGTTGTCAGCCCTATCGCCGTTCGTCGCGCTCGGCTCGCATCGGGCGTCGGCGCAGGCCTATCCGACGCGGCCGGTTCGGATCATCGTCACCACCGGGCCCGGCGGGCAGGGCGATACCACCGCGCGGCTCGTTGCGGCCAAGCTCAGCGACAATCTTGGCCAGTCGTTCTATGTGGAGAACATGCCGGGCGGCGGCGGCAACATCGCCATGGCCGCGACCGCCCGCGCGGCGCCGGACGGCTACACCATCCTCGCCGCCACCAGCAACATCGTCACCAACATTAGCCTGTATCCGAAAATCAGCTACGATCCCTACAAGGACTTCGATCCGATTTCGCTGATGTGCTCGTCGCCGCATGTGCTGGTGGTTCATCCGTCGGTTCCGGCCAACAGCGTCAACGAACTGGTGGCGTTGGCGAAGGCGAGCCCCGGTAAATACAGCTTCGCCTCGGCGGGGCGCGGCACGCCCGCGCACCTCGCCGGTGAACTGTTCAAGCTTACGTTCGGAGTGGACATCACCCATGTGCCGTTCAACGGCGGCGGGCCGGCCACGGCATCGACACTCGGCGGTCACGTGCCGATCTCGGTCTCGGCGGTGCCGACGGCGGTGACCTATGTCCGCGGCGGCCAATTGCGCGCGCTCGGCATATTCAGCAGCAAACGATCGTCCGCACTGCCGGACATTCCCACCATGAAGGATGCGACCGGCCACGATCTGCCCGCCGACATCGTCAACGGCTTCATCGCGCCGGCCGGAACGCCGAAGCCGGTCATCGAATTCCTTCACCGCGAAACCATGAAGGTCCTGTCGATGCCGGACACCCGCAACAAACTTGCGACCATGGGCTTCGACCCGGTCGGCAGCACGCCCGAGGAATTCGCAGCCTGGATCAGGACCGAGATCGTGCGTTGGGGCAAGATCATCCGCGACGCGAACATCGCGCTGCAGTAGGGCTACGGCTCCACCTTCACGCCGGCGATCTCGACCGCCTTGGCCCAGTTCGGGATTTCCGCGGCGATCAAGGCGGCGAATTTCTCCGGCCCCTCGATGGCGGGGTCGATGCCGTTGTCGCGCAGCAATTCGATGAATTTCGGATCGTTCGCCGCGCGCGTCATTTCGCCCGCAATCCTGTCGACGATCGCTTTGGGCGTTCCGTTGGGTGCAAGCATTCCGGTCCAGGACACCGCGTTGTAGCCCGGATAGAACTCGGAGATCGACGGCACGTCCGGCAGGCGCGCGGAGCGCGCGCCGCTCGACACCGCGAGGATGCGAATGTTCGGATTGGTGGACTGCGCGACCGCCTCCGAGATCGGCACGAACGTGACGGGGATGACTCCGCCGATCACGTCGACCAGCGCGGGCGCGGTGCCGCGATAGGGCACGCTGGTCATCTTGAAGCCGGCGCGATTGAGGAACAGCGCCATGATCAGATTGCTGGCGCTGCCGGGGCCGCCGCCGCCGCCATAGGCGAGCGGGGCCGGTTGCGCCTTCGCATAGGCGACGAATTCCGGAACCGTCTTGGCCGGCACCTTGGAGTTGACCAGCAGGACTTGTGGGCTCGATCCAAGCTGGCTGACCGGAGCGAAGTCCTTGATCGGATCGTACTTGACCTTGGTCGTGGCGGGCACGATGGCCATGACGTTGGTGCTGGCCCAGAGCAGCGTGTAGCCGTCCGGCGCCGAGCGCATCAGGGCTTCCATGGCGATGATGCCGCCGCCGCCGACCCGGTTCTCGACCACCATCTGCTGGCCGAGTGCGTCGGAAAGCCGCGTCGCCATCAGCCGTCCGGTCACGTCGATGTTGCCGCCGGCGGCGAAGGGGACCAGGAGCTTGATCGGCCGGTCAGGCCAGTTCTGGGCGCTTCCCGAACCGGCAAGGCCAACGAGGGTGAGGAGGGCGAGGGAGGCGCCGAGGAAGCGCCGGCGCGGCGCGTGGGTGCGATAGATGTTCATGGCCGCACTGTATTGCGGCCCTGTCCCTGTCCGCAACCATCCCCCTCACGCAGCCTGAATGGCTTTGCTTCTTTCGACCGGGCGCCCATCGAGCGGCAGGCGCACCACCACCGTCGTGCCGGCGCCAAGCGTCGAGCGGATGCGCATCTCGCCGCCGTGCAGCTCGACCAGCGACTTGGCGATGGCGAGCCCCAATCCCGAACCGTGATGGGTCTTGGTGAGCTGGCTTTCCACCTGCTCGAACGGCCGGCCAAGCTTTTGCAGGGCGTCGCGCGCAATGCCGATGCCGGAATCCTGGATGCCGAGAACCACCGCGCCGCGCGACACACGCCCGCGCACGGTGATGCGGCCGTTTTCCGGTGTGAACTTGACGGCGTTGGATAGAAGGTTGAGCGCGATCTGCTTGAGCGCGCGCCGGTCGGCGGTCAGGCAGATGCCGGAGGCGATCTTGGAGGTGACCTTGAGCTTCTTGTCCTCCGCCCGCGTCGTGATGACGCGCAGCGCGTCGGAGAGCTCGCGGTCGAGCTCGACCTTTTCCAGATCGAGCTTGAGCCGCCCGGCCTCGATCTTCGACATGTCGAGGACGTCGTTGATGACGTCGAGCAGATATTCGCCGCTGCCGTGGATGTCGCGGCAGTATTCGACATACTTGTCGGAGCCGAGCGCGCCGAACATTCCCGATGCCATGATCTCCGAGAAGCCGATGATGGCGTTAAGCGGTGTGCGTAGCTCGTGGCTCATGTTGGCGAGGAACTTGGACTTGGCCTGGTTGGCTTCCTCGGCGCTCTGCGCGAGATCGGCGAGCTGCTGCGCCTGGGTTTCCAGCTTCTGCTGCGACTGGCGAAGGTCGGTGACGGTCGCCATCAGCCGCTGCTCGCTGTCCATCAGCTTCTTTTCGTGCTGCTTCAGCGGCGTGATGTCGGTGCCGACGGAGACATAGCCGCCGTCCTTGGTACGGCGTTCGCTGATCTGGAGCCAGTGGCCGTCGTCGAGTTGCGCTTCGAAGGTGCGCGCACCCGGGATGATCGGGTCTTCGCTGGCAAGCTTGGAGCGGATGACGTGCTTGCGGCCGGCCTCGACCACGGCCTCATAGGCGGTGCCGGCGGCGATCGCTGCGTCGGGCAGGCTGTGCAGGTTCTGGAAGTTCGAATTGCAAAGGACCAGCCGGTTCTCGTGATCCCACAGCACGAAGGCCTCGGGAATGGTCTCGATGGCGTCGCGCAGGCGGATGTCGGCGGCGGCGGTCCGCTCGACCAGCGTCTTCTGCTCGGTGATATCGACCCCGATGCCGATCAGATGCACGCCGGACTCGCCGGGCTGCTGCACCAGCTCGCATCGCACCCGCAGCCAGACCCATTTGCCGCTGGCGTGATGCATGCGGAAGTCGTGGTCGATGGCGCGGGTCTTGGTGTCGGCAAGCTGGGCCGCGACCTCGTAGAGCTTGATGTCATCGGGATGCACGAGCTGGCTGACCTCGCCGAAGGTCATCAGGTCGTCGCGCGGGGCGAGGCCCAGGATCGCGAACATCGAATGCGACCAGAAGATGCGGCCGCGCGCCAGGTCCCAGTCCCACAGCCCGCAGCGGCCGCGGTTCAGCGCAGTATCGATGCGGCTGCGGACGGTGTCGTAGATCGCGTCCGCCTCCCGCGCGCGCGTGGCCTGCCAATGGAAGGCAAAGCCCAGGATCAGCAGCACGAAGCCGGTGGTGGCGGTGAGCGTGACGGTGAGCGTGGTGTCGGAGCGCCAGGGCGCGAGCGCGTCGCTTCGCAACTGGTAGACGCTCAACTGCCCGCGGGCGGTCGAAAGATTGCGCACCGTCGCGAAGGCGCGGCTGCCGTCGGCCAGCGTGATCTCCAGCACGCCCGCGCTCGCTCCAAGGATAGTGAGCGGCTGCGTTTCGCCGAGCACGTCGATCAGGCGCTGGCCGATCGGTCCGCCGGACGGCGCGGTGGCGGTGATGATGCCTTCGGCGTTGCTCAGCAGGATTCGGCGGCCGAACGCCGTGGTGCGGGTGGCGAGCGCGCGGTCGAGCAGATCGCGCCGGCTGGCGTCGCCTTTTTCCGCGCCGGCCAGCCGGTCGAAGCGCTCCGACACGAAGTCGGCGACGTTGTCGATATCGTGGGTGGCTTCCGCGACCGCCTGGCGGTGATGGTCGAGCACCTGCACCACGGCGCCGACGCCGATCGTGAGAAGGAAGGCGATGATGAGGGCAGGGACCGCGCGGCGCAGCGCGAGCTCGGCGGTGAGCAGGCGTCGATACGCCGGATTGGCGATCGATTGCGCCAAGCCCTTGATCGAATCCGCTCGCGCGGACGCACTCGCCATCTCGGCGCGCGCCATGCCCCGTCCCCGTTTGGATGATCCCCTGGAAATTTACGCGTCCGAATCGGTGTGCCGCACCGCCTCGAATCAGATGCCATTCGAATCGATGGCGACTCGCTTGTCGAGAGTCCGAGTCAATATTTTTAGTTAACGTCTCCACAGAAATCTAAATGGCGACGTTTCTGCATGAACCCGAATTCCGGAGTCGTTTCAATGCGTTGAATCCGGCGGCGGCAATCGGCCCCGGAACTTCTGCAATCCTAGAGCATGATCCCGAAAAGTGGGAACCGGTTTTCGGATAAGATCATGCTCAAACAAGACGCTAGGAGTCCGCGAGCGCGCGTTGCACGATATCGCCGACGTCGCGCGACAGCCTTGGAGCCGCCGCGATCCGCTGCAGCGCGGCCTGAGCGAGGGCGCGGCGGCCCGGCTCCAGCGCCCGCCAGCTCTTGAACGCGGTGGTCATCCGCGACGCGACCTGCGGGTTGTTCGGATCGAGCGCCAGGATGCGGTCGGCCACGAACTCATAGCCCGCGCCGTCCGGCCGGTTGAACTGGGTCTGGTTGCCGTGGGCGAAGGAGCCGATCAGCGAGCGCACGCGATTGGGATTGCTGGTCGAGAAGGCCGGATGCCCGGTGAGCGAGCGCACGCGGTCAAGGGTCGCGGGGTCGGGCGTCATCGCCTGCAGGACGAACCACTTGTCGATGATCAGCGGGTCCTCGCGGTACCGCTGATAGAAGTCCTCGAACGCGGCCTTGCGCTCGGCAACGTCGTGCAGCGAGAGCGTTGACAGCGCGGCCATGCGGTCGGTCATGTTGTCGGCGGCCTGATACTGCGTCGCGGCGAGGCGGATGGCGTGCGATTCCTGCGTTGCCGCAAGCAGGTCGAGACACATGTTCTTGAGGGTGCGGCGGCCGGCGCTGATCGCATCGGGGCTGTAGGGGCCGGAATGGGCGAGGCTCTCATAGGTCGAGGTCAACGCAGCGTTGAGATGCAGCCCGATGAGCGCGCGGAGCCCGGCGCGGGCGCGGAAGATCGCGTCGGGGTCGACGTCGCGGCCGATCTCGCGGGCGATGTCGGATTCGCTCGGCGGCGCCAGCGCCTCGGCGACGAAGGCGGGCTCGAGCTTCCTGTCGGCGAGGATCGCGGCGAGCGCATCCAGCAGGCCCTCGTCCACCTCGGGGTCCTGCCCCGCGCGGAGCCGCGCCACATTGCCGACCAGGAGCGCGCTCGCCAGCGTCTGCACCGCCTGCCAGCGGTTGAACGGGTCGCTGTCGCGTGCTGCCATCAGCCGCAGATCGTCGGGCTTGAGGTTGGCGGTGAGCCGGACCGGCGCCGAGAAGTTGCGGTTGGTCGAGAGCGCCGGGCGCTTGTTGACGCCGGTGAACAGGAATGTCTGCGCCGGCTTGTCCAGCACCAGTACGCCGCGCTCGACCGTCTGGCCGTCGGCGAGCGTGAGCGGCAGATCGCGGCCGTCGCGGCCCACGAGGCCGGTGACGAGCGGAATGACCATCGGCTCCTTGACTGGCTGGCCCGGTGTCGGCGGGATCACCTGGGCGACATCGAGCCTGTAGGTTTTCGCCGCCGCATCGTAATGGCCGGACGCCACCACCTCCGGCGTGCCGGCCTGGGAGTACCAGCGCATGAACGGCTTGAGATCGCGGCGGCTGACGTCGGTAAAGCACTGCACGAACTGCTCGACGGTCGCGGCTTCGCCGTCGTGCCGCTCGAAATAGAGGTCCATGCCTTTGCGGAACAGCTCGGGCCCGAGCAGGGTGTGAATCATCCGCACCACCTCCGCGCCCTTCTCGTAGACGGTGGTGGTGTAGAAGTTGTTGATCTCGCGGTAGAGCTCGGGCCGCACCGGATGGGCGAGGGGGCCTGCGTCCTCGACGAACTGATGGGCGCGAAGCCCGCGCACGTCGCCGATCCGCGTCACCACGCGCGAGCGCTGGTCGGAGGTGAATTCCTGGTCGCGATAGACCGTCAGCCCTTCCTTGAGGCAGAGCTGGAACCAGTCGCGGCAGGTAATGCGGTTGCCGGTCCAGTTGTGGAAATATTCGTGCGCGATGATGGCTTCGATGGAGACGAAGTCGTTGTCGGTCGCGGTCGCCGATGAGGCCAGCACGTACTTGTCGTTGAAGACGTTGAGGCCCTTGTTCTCCATCGCGCCCATGTTGAAGTCGGATACGGCGACGATCATGAACATGTCGAGATCGTATTCGCGGCCGAACGCAACCTCGTCCCAGCGCATCGAACGCTTGAGCGAATCCATGGCGTAGCCGGCGCGGTCCTCCTTGCCGGGCTCGACGTAGATGCGGAGCGCGACCTTGCGGCCGGACGCGGTGACAAAGCTGTCCTCGATGTGGCCGAGATTGCCGCCGACGAGCGCGAACAGATAGGCGGGCTTCGGCCAGGGATCGTGCCAGACCGCGAAATGCCGGCCGCCGGGGAGATCGCCGCTCTCGCGCAGATTGCCGTTGGCAAGCAGCACCGGCGCCTCGGCCTTATCGGCCTCGATCCGCGTGGTGTAGACCGCCATCACGTCGGGACGGTCGGGGA
>CAMAWG010000072.1 GCA_945861855.1 Rhodoplanes serenus | reverse complement strand
GTGCCGGCATCGCCGCGCGCATCCGCTTGGTCGATGCCGTGCAGTACGACCGTCGCCGCCTCACCTTCGATTACGACATGATCGAGAACCGCTGGGACCAGTCGCTCTCGCCGGGCAACGAGCAGGCGTTCTACTGGGCATCCGCCGCGGCCGACGCCGACGGCACGCGCAACTACATGGGCGTCAAGAGCCCCGCCATCGACGCCATGATCGCGGCGCTCTTGCAGGCGCACGAGCGCGACGAATTCATCTCGGCGGTGCGCGCACTCGATCGCATTCTGATATCGGGGTTCTATGTCGTGCCGCTGTTCCACCTGTCCGGCCAATGGGTCGCACGCTGGACCACGATCGGCCATCCGGCCGAAACCTCGCTGTTCGGTTATCTGCCGGAAACCTGGTGGCGCGAGCCGGCGAAATGATCCTCGGCGATCCAACGACCGGCGACACCGCCACGACGACGCTCGACGACCTGTTCCGGCGGGCTGCGGCGCGGCGGCCGGACGCCATCGCGCTCACCGATCCGCCGGACCGCGAAAGCTTCACCGACGGGGCGCCGCGCCGCATCACTTATGCCGAAGCGGACCGCATCGTATCCGCGATCGCGTCGCGGCTGCGCGGTCTCGGCCTGCAGGCCGATGCGACCGTCGGCATCCAGATTCCCAACACCGTCGAGAGCGTGCTGACGATCCTCGGCGTGCTGCGCGCCGGCATGATCGCTGCGCCGCTGCCGCTGTTGTGGCGGCGCGCCGACGCGGGAAGCGCGCTGGGCCGGCTCGGCGCCAGGGCCATCGTCGCCTCGTCCCGGATCGGCGAGTTCAACTCCTGCGCAATGGCGGTGCAGGTCGCGGCGGACGTCTTTTCGATCCGCCATGTCTGCGGCTTCGGCCGCAATCTCCCCGACGGTGTGATGGCGCTCGACGATCTGCTGCACCCGGCGCCGTCCGAGGTTGAGCGTCAAATCGAGCGCGATGGAGATCCCGCTTCCCATGTCGCAGTGGTGACCTTCGACGTCACCCCTGACGGGCTCGTTGCCGTGGCACGCAACCATGCCGAACTGATCGCCGGCGGCAGGGCCGCGATGCTCGAAGGCGGCATCGGGCTGGAAGCCCGCCTGCTCGGCTGCTGCGCCACGGGCTCGTTCGCGGGCTTGGCGCTCACCCTGATGCCCTGGCTGTCGAGCGGCGGCACGCTGTCGCTGCATCACGCCTTCGATCCCGAGGCCTTCGCTGCGCAGTGCCGCGATGAGCGCTGCGAAACCATTGTCGTGCCGGGCGCGCTCGTCCCGGAGTTCGCCGGCGCGGGCCTGCTGGCTCATGCCCAGTTCAAGAACGTGCTCGCGGTGTGGCGAGCGCCGGAGCGGCTTTCGACCAGCCCGGCCTGGCGGCACCCGGGTGCAAGCATGACCGACATGCTGGTGTTCGGCGAGACCGCGCTGATCGGCTCGCGCCGCGACGCCGATGGCTTTGCCGTCCCGCTGCCGGCCGGCGCCGCCAAGGCACCGCGGGACGCGGACAACGCCGTCCTGATCGCCGACATCGCCCGCACCGCAACCGGCACGCTCGCGCTGCGCGGCCCAATGGTGCCGCGCCACCCCTTCCCGCCCGGCGCCGGGCGCACCGGCCAGCCGCACCTCAAGGCCGACGCCGAAGGCTTCATCGACACCGGCTACGCCTGCCAGCTCGATCGCATGATGGGCACCGTCACGGTGACCGGCCCGCCGCCCGGCATTGTCAGCGTCGGCGGCTATCGCTTCGTGCAGGGCGAGATGGACGAACTGGTCCGGAGCGCGGACAGCGGCGCCTTCGTCGCCGCCCTGCCCGACGCGCTGGCCGGGCATCGCCTCGCCGGCGTCTCCGGCGGCGGCGATGCGCGCTTGGCCCTTATGGACCTTGGCGTCAATCCGCTCCTCGCCGATGCCTTCCGCCCCCGCAAGCCCGCGGCGGCGTGAGCCCTTGGCGAGCGTTGACGGGACATTAATGGCGGTCCCGTAGATTGCGGCCCTTCGCCGTCCGGGTGCCGCGTCCACGCCATGTCCCTGCAAGGTCCGATCCTCATCGTCGCCAACGAGCCGGCCTCCGGCCTGGCGCAGGCCTTCACCGACGCCGGCGCGTTTCCCGTCATCGAAGCATCCTGGGCCGGCGCGCAGACGGCCGCGGCCGAGGTCAAGCCATCTGCCATCGTGCTGACCGAGCCCGGCCCGGCCGACAGCGCCACCGCGGCAGCGCTTACCCTGCACGTCGCGAACGCCGCACCCTTCACGCCCATGGTCATCCGCGTGCGCGAGGACATGGCGCCTTCGCTGCCCGGCGCATTGGCGGTCTCCAACGACGCGCCGGTCGGGCAACTGATCGCGCGGGTCTCCAGCGCGCTGCGGCTTCGAACGCTGCATTCGACCGTTCTCGGCCGGGCGCGCACGCTCAAGGAAGAGCGCAACATCGTCGCAGAGCTGCCGGCCGGCGATCCGCTCGACGACGCGACCGTGCTGCTGATCGGACGTGGCCGCCACCATGCGACGCTCAGCGTCGCGGTCGGCGAGCGCATGGGCGTCATCGGCGCGCTCAGCATCGATCAGGGCGCGCGCTGCCTCAACGCCCGCGAGGTCGACGGCATCGTGATCGGCGACGGCCTCGCCGGGGGCACGGTCGACGCCTTCCTCACGGTGCTGTCCGAGGATGCCCGCTTCCGCGACCTACCGGTGGCCATGCTCGGCGCGACCAGCGACGCCGATAAGCTGCCGAATTTCGTTCGTGCGCGCGACCCGCAGGTGCTGCTCGATCGCGCGCTGCCGTTCATCCGGATGCGGACCTTCGAGACCGCGCTGAAGCGCCTGCTCAAGTCGATCGAGTGCAAGGGCATGATCGATGCGCAGACCGGGCTGTTCAACGCCAATGCGTTCGGCGAGGCGCTGGGCCATGCGATCGAGGACGCCGGGGCGCGCGGCGTCCGGCTGTCGCTCGCCCGCTTCTCCTTCGATCAGCCGATCGACCGTCGCACCAGCATGGATGCCGCCCGCCTCGTCAGCCGCCTCGTTCGCGACGTGGATTTCGCCTGCCGGCAGGACGACGGCTCGATCCTGTTCGTGTTCGGCGACACCGAGCTCCGCGACGCCCATGTGGTGGCGCGGCGGCTCGCCAGCGTGCTTAAGCACACCATGCTGCGGCCGGACCGCGAACAGCCGGAAATAAGCCCCGCGGTGACGCTGGCGACGCTGAAGCCCGCCGACACCCTGCACACGCTGCTGGCGCGGGTTGCGCCCCGCCCGGTTGCCGCCGCCTGATCGGGCGATTAAGTCTGGTAGGCCATTCAGAAAGGCCTGCCCATGTCCGACGCTCAGACCGCCGACACCCAGACTGCCGACACGCCTGCCGCCGAAGGCGCCATCGCGCCCGTCACCATCGACGTCGTCTCGGACGTGGTCTGCCCCTGGTGTTTCATCGGAAAGCGAAGGCTTGAGAAGGCCTTGGCGCTGAGACCGAACATTCCGGTGGAGGTGCGCTTCCACCCCTATTTCCTCAATCCCTGGGTGCCGCGCGAGGGCATGAGCCGCGACGAATATCTGACCACCAAGTTCGGCTCGCCCGACAAGTACACCGCCATCGCCGGGCGCGTCGCCGCCGCGGCCGCCGCCGAAGGTCTGACCTACGCCGTCGACAAGATGCGGCGGCAGCCCAACACGCTCGACTGCCACCGGCTGATCCTGTGGGCGCAAGCCGCCGGCAAGGCCTCGCAGATGAAGCAGCACCTGATGGACCTTTACTTCACGCAAGGCGCCGATCTCTCCAACCGCGAGGTGCTGGTGGGCGCCGCAGCCGATGTCGGCATGGATCCCGAAAAGACCCGCGCATTGCTCGCAAGCGACGCCGACGTGGACAAGGTCGAGAGCATGGCCAATTCCGCCAAGGACGCCGGAATCGACGGCGTCCCAACCTTCATCCTGGGGGGCGTCGCCGCCGTGACCGGCGCGCAGTCGCCGGAGGTGCTGGCCAATGCGATCGAGCAGATCGCCGTCAATCGCGAGCAGTTTTTGGCTGAGCAGCGCAGGTCCGCGGCCAAATCCTAGCCGGCGGCCCGCAGGGCCAGCACCAGGATCGCGCTGGCGGCGATCCACGAGCCCAGGATGCGCCCGCCGACGCGCTGCCAGGTGCGCGTGAGGCGCGAGGCAGCTTCGACCACGACGACCAGCAGGATGGTGCCGCCGAAGCCGGTGCCGATCAGCATCAGATTGGCCGCGCGCAGCGAAATCACCTCGGGCGGCGAACCGAGGCCGATGGCGAGCCCGGTCGTGGCCGCCAGAGCCCCACCCGCCCCTTCCGGCAGCGGCCGGGCCAGCGCCAAAAGTCCGCCGCTCATGACCGCCAGCGCCAACACCGCCAGATCCGCCCCGCGGGGCACAACGCCCAGCGTCAGCACACCCAGCCCCACCAAGAGCGCAATGATATACGCACCCGGCACAGCCCGACCCCAATGCGGCGCCTGCTGGCCGGCCAGCAGGCCGAGACCGAGCACCGCCAGCAGATGCGCCGGCACGAACAGCGGATGCAGGAAGCCGCCGAAAAATCCGGGAATGCCGAGCGGTGGCGGATGCGCCAACGCCGGTTCCGCGATCAACGCAAGCGCCAAGGCGATCAGCAGCCTCACGCGAGCCGCCCGAGAAACATCAGGCCGGCGATGGCAATCGCGCCGCCGGCCGTGCGCACCGCCAGGCGTCCCGCAGGCCAGCGCGTCAAAAGACCGAACGCGATGCCGGCGAGATGCAGGCAGCCTGTGGCGATGACGAAGCCCGCCGAATAAGCGACGGCGTCAGCGCCGGGCGGCAGCTCGGCGCCGTGGGCATGGCCGTGGAAGATCGCGAACGCGCCGACGATGACTGCCGCCACCCACAAGGGCGGGCGCGCCGCCAGCGCCACCATCATGCCGAGCACCGCGGCGGAGACCGCGATGCCGATCTCGACGCCCGGCAGCGGCACGCCGAGGATGCCGAGCACGCCGCCCAATGCCATCACCAGCGGGAACACGATCGGCAGGATGAAGATCGCGGGCGAGCCGAGGAACGCGCCCCACAAGCCTACCGCGACCATCGCCGCCACATGGTCGGGCCCGAACACCGGATGCATGAGCCCGCCCACCAGCCCGTCCGCCACGCCGCCGGTGTGGGCAAGCGCAGGCGAAACAGCAGCGACCGCAACCACGATTACCAAGACCCGACGCACTGCCTCTCCCCGTCATGCCCGGCCATGCCGGGCATCCACGCCTTTCTTGCATCAAAGCAAGACGTAGGTGGCCGGGACAAGACCGGCCATGACGTGGCAACGTCGTGGGAAGAAACGAAACGAGGAAAACCAAGGAACGTCATGCCCGTCACCATCGCCGCCGTCGAGACCATCCAGCTCAGCATCCCGCTCGACACCTGGGCGCCGCCGCCGATGTTCGCCGGCAAGCCGCGCACCCACGTCGAGGCGATCTATGTGAAGGTCACCTGCAGCGACGGCACCGTCGGCTGGGGCGAGTCCTTCGGCAGCAGCGGCGGAATCGTCGTCGCGGCCTTCGACAAGTGGGTCCGCCAGCTCGCCGTCGGCAAGGACCCCACCGACCAGAACCTGATGCCCGGCATCGAGCGCCTGCTGCACGGCCTCGGCCGCGCCGGCCCGGTGATGCATGCGCTCTCCGGCCTCGACATCGCGCTGTGGGACATCCGCGGCAAGCTCGAAGGCGTGTCGGTGAGCAAGCTGCTCGGCGGCGCGAAGCGCAAGCGCGTCGAGACCTATGCCTCGCTCCTGCAATACGCTGGCAACGTCGAGCATGTGAAACGCAACACCGAGCGCGCATTGAAGCTCGGCTACAAGCACATCAAGCTGCACGAGCGCACCGCCGAAGCAGTCGCGGCCTCGCGCGAGGTCGCGGGCCCTTCGATCCCGATCATGGTCGATACCAACTGCGGCTGGACGCCGGAACAGGCGGAGAAGCCCGTCGCCGCCATGAAGCCCTCCAATCCGTTCTGGGTCGAGGAGCCGATCTGGCCGCCGGAAGATTTCGAGTCGCTCGCCAAGCTGCGAAAAGCTACCGGCGTGCCGCTGGCGATGGGCGAGAACGCCGTGAGCCCGAGCGATTTCAGAAAAATGATCGCCGCCGGCGCCACCGACTTCGTGCAGCCCTCCATCGTCAAGATCGGCGGCATCACGCAGCTCTTCCGCATCGCCACCGAGTCGGAAAAGGCCGGCATCCCCTGTGTGCCGCACGCGTTCTTCTTCGGACCGGGCTATCTCGCCACCTTGCACTGCATCGCCTGCAAGGAGCGCGACGTGCCGCTGGAGCGGCTGTTCGCCGACGTGGCCTTCGTGCCCTACACAAAGACCGTGCCGGACGTAAACGGCGCGGTCGAGGTGCCCGATCGGCCCGGCCTCGGCGCCGATCCGGAAGAGGATTTGATGGCCAAATTCCGCGTCTGACAACAACAAGAACTCCAGGAGGAAATCATGAAGGCATTGAACAGGCGCGCATTCGTCGCAAGTGCGCTGGCGCTCGCTGCAACCCCGGCGCTCGCGCAGCAGAGCTATCCCCAGCGTCCGGTCAAACTGATCGTGCCCTACGCGCCGGGCGGCGGCACCGACGTGTTCTCGCGCCTGATCGCCCAGCAGATGGAAAAGGAATTCGGCCAGACGCTGGTGATCGACAACCGCGCCGGCGGCGCGAGCGTCATCGGCACCCGCGCGGTCGCGGAGTCAGCGCCCGACGGCTACACCATCGGCATGATGGATTCCGCCTTCTTCACCAATCCGGGCCTGCTCAAGGACAAGATTCCCTACGACACGCGCAAGGACTTCATCACCGTGTCGCTCCTGTCGCGGACCCAGCTCGTGCTGTGCGTGCATCCCGACTCGCCGTTCAGGACCGCGCAAGCGCTGGTCGCGCATGCCAAGGCCAATCCCGGCAAGCTCACGTTTGCGTCGGCCGGCATCGGCACCGGCATCCATCTCGCCGGCGAGCAGTTCCGCCAGGTGACCGGCATCGAGATCGTGGTGGTGCCCTATCGCGGCGGCGCGCCGGCGCTGGCCGACTTCCTGTCCGGCAAGGTCGATTTCACCTTCGGCGCGGTGCCGACCATCAAGCCGCACATCGAGGGCGGGAAAGCGCGGGGCCTGGGCGTCACGCGCGGCCGCGCGCCGCAACTGCCCGGCATCCCGAGCATGGAGGAGATCGGCTACGGCTCGGTCGATTCCGCAAGCGAGATGGGCATGATCGTGCCGGCCGCGACCCCGCCTGCCATCGTCGAGAAGCTGCAGAAGGTTTCCGCCGAGGCGGTGAAGGACCCTGCGTTCCGCGCGACGCTGCTGGAGCGCGGCTTCCAGCCGATCGGCAGCACCACGGAGGAATACCGCGCCCACGTCGACCGCGAGATCGAGAAGTGGATCAAGATCATCGCCGCGGGGAACGTGAAGGCGGAGTGAGGCGCACCGGGCTCGTGTCCCGGGCACAGCGCAGCATGAGCGTCAGCGAATGATGCGCTGCAGACCCGGGACCCCGGTGTAATTGGCCAATCAACCGGGACCCCGCATCTGCGGTGCATCGCTTCGCTGCGCTACGCGCTGCACCGCGTGCGGGGAACGCCGCCGGTCGCACGAAAGTCACGCCGCCTTCGCCTGCTCGGCGATGCGCACGAGATTGCGCAGCACCGCCGTGGTGCCGTGCAGCCGTTGCGCGGGCTTCTCCCAGTCGTAAAACAGCACCACCTTCATGTCCGGCCGCACCCGCGCCGACGCGCCCTGCTTGCCGATGAACGCGATCAGGCCCTCCGGATTGGCGAAGGTCGAGTCGCGGAACGACAGCACCGCGCCCTTCGGCCCGGTTTCGATCTTCTCCACATTGGCCCGGCGGCAGAGTCCCTTGATCGCGACGATCTTCAAAAGGTGCTCGACCTCCTCCGGCAACGCGCCGAAGCGGTCCACAAGCTCGGCGCCGAACGCCTCGATCTCCTGCTCATTCTCGACATCGGCGAGCCGCCGGTAGAGGCCGAGCCGCACCGGCAGGTCGGTCACATAGTCCTCGGGGATCAGCACCGGCGTGCCGATGGCGATCTGCGGCGACCAGCGGTCGGCGACCGGTTCGGCGATGCCCGCTTTCAGGCTCATCACCGCCTCCTCCAGCATCTGCTGGTAGAGCTCGAAGCCGACCTCCTTGATGTGGCCGGACTGCTCGTCGCCCAGGAGATTTCCCGCCCCTCGGATGTCGAGATCATGGGAGGCGAGCTGGAATCCGGCGCCGAGCGTATCAAGCGACTGCAGCACCTTGAGCCGCCGCTCGGCCTGGGCGGTGATCTTCTTTTTCTCCGGCAGGGTGAACAGCGCATAGGCGCGCAGCTTCGAGCGCCCGACCCGGCCGCGCAGTTGATAAAGTTGCGCCAGCCCGAACATGTCGGCGCGATGCACGATCAGCGTGTTCGCGGTCGGAATGTCGAGCCCGGATTCGATGATCGTGGTCGAGAGCAGCACATCGTACTTGCCGTCGTAGAACGCCGACATGATGTCTTCCAGCACCTGCGACGGCATCTGGCCGTGCGCCACCGCGACCCGCACCTCCGGCACGTTCTTGTCCAGAAAATCCTTGGCGCCCGCCAGATCCTCGATGCGCGGGCAGACGTAGAACGATTGCCCGCCGCGGTAGCGCTCGCGCAACAGCGCCTCGCGCACGGTCAGCGGATCGAACGGCGAGACGAAGGTGCGCACCGCGAGGCGATCGACCGGCGGCGAGGCGATGATCGACATGTCGAGCACCCCCGACAGCGCCAGTTGCAGGGTGCGCGGGATCGGCGTCGCGGTCAGCGTCAGCACATGCACCTCGGCGCGCAGGGTCTTGAGCCGTTCCTTGTGCGCCACGCCGAAGTGCTGCTCCTCGTCCACGATGACGAGGCCCAGGTCCTTGAACTTGATCGCCTTGCCGAGCAGCGCGTGGGTGCCGACGACGATGTCGATCTGGCCCTCGGCGATGCCCGTCTTCACGCGGCTCATTTCGGCCGCGGACACGAGCCGCGACGCCTGCCCGACCTGCACCGGGAAGCCGCGGAACCGCTCGGTGAAGGTCTTGGCGTGCTGGCGCGCCAAGAGCGTCGTCGGCACCACCACCGCCACCTGCTTGCCGCCCATCACCGTGGCGAAGGCCGCGCGCAGCGCAACCTCGGTCTTGCCGAAGCCGACGTCGCCGCAGATCAGCCGGTCCATCGGCCGGCCGGTGGAAAGATCGTCGAGCGTCGAGTCGATCGCGGCCTGCTGATCCTCGGTCTCCTCGTAGGGGAAGCCCGCGGCGAACTCGTCGGCCGCGCCGGCTTCGAGCGTCAGCCGCGGCGCCTCGCGCAATTTTCGCTCCGCCGCGATCTTGATCAGCTCATGGGCGATCTCGCGGATGCGGTTCTTCAGCCGCGCTTTCCGCGTCTGCCAGCCGGTGCCGCCGAGCCTATCGAGATCGACCCCGGTGTCCTCCGAGCCGTAGCGCGACAGAAGCTCGATGTTCTCCACCGGCAGGTAGAGCTTGGCGCCCTCGGCGTAGTGGATTTCCAGGCAGTCGTGCGGCGCGCCCGCGGCCTCGATGTTCTGCAGCCCGATGAAGCGGCCGATGCCGTGATCGACATGGACGACGATATCGCCGGCCGAAAGGCTGGTGACCTCGGCGATGAAATTGTCCGAGCGCTTGGCGGCCCGGCGCGGCCGCACCAGCCGGTCGCCCAGGATGTCCTGCTCGCTGACCACGGCCACTTCCGCCGTCTCGAATCCGGATTCCAGACCCAGCACCGCCAGCGCCACCTGCGGCCTGGGCAAGGCCAATGCCTCGGTCCAGGAGCCGACCGGGGACAGATTGTGCAGCCCGTGCTCCGCCAGCACGTGCTTCATGCGCTCGCGCGCGCCCTCGCTCCAGAGCGCGATGGCCACGCGCTTGCCCGCCGCCTGCAGCGACTGGACGTGCCTGCTCACCGCATCGAATACGCCCGCGGCATTTTCCGCGCGCTCGGACGAAAAGTTGTGGCCCTGTCGCGCTCCGACATCGACCACCGCAGCGCCCTCGTCCGGCACCGAAAACGGCGTCAGCCGCGCCAGCGCCGACGTGTTCAGACGCTCGGCCCATTCGGCGTCGGGCAGATAGAGCCGGTCCGGCGGCAGCGGCTTGTAGAGCGTGCCGCTGTGCTCCGCGAGCGCCTCCTTCCGCGCCTCGTAGTAATCGGTGATCTGCGCCAGCCGCTCGCGCGCGGCATCCTCGGCCTGCGCCTCCAGGATGACCGGCGCGCCCGGCACGTAGTCGAACAGCGTGTCGAGCTTGTCGTGGAACAGCGGCAGCCAGTGCTCCATGCCGGGGTGGCGGCGGCCCTCGCTCACCGCCTCGTACAGCATGTCCTCGGGATCGGCCGCGCCGAAGGTCGCGACGTATCCGGTGCGGAATTTGCGGATCGTGTCGGTCATGAGCTGGAACTCGGCGACCGGCACGAGATCGAGCGAACGCATCTCCATCACGGTGCGCTGCGTCTCCGGGTCGAAGCTGCGGATGCTCTCCAGCGTGTCGCCGAAGAAATCGAGCCGAACCGGCAGGTCCATCCCGGGCGCGAACAGGTCGAGGATGCCGCCGCGCACAGCGTAGTCGCCGGGCTCGCGCACGGTCGAGGCGCGCGAGAAGCCGTTCAGTTCGAGCCAGCGGATCACGCCCTCCATGCCGAGCACGTTGCCAGGGGCCGCCGACAGCGCCTGATTGCCGATCAGTTCCCGGCTCGGCACCCGCTGCAGCGCGGCGTTGACGGTGGTGAGTAGCACCGCGGGCTTCTCGCGGCCTTTGACGCGGGCGAGCCGCGACAGCACGGTCATGCGCTGCGCCATGACGCCGGTGTGCGGCGACACCCGGTCGTAAGGCTGGCAATCCCAGGCCGGGAATTGCATCACCTCGATGCCGGGCGCGAAGAACGACAGCGCGCGGGCGAGCGCCGCCATGCGCGGTCCGTCGCGGCAGATCACCAGCGCGCTCGTCGCCGGCGGATTGGCGCGCGCGGCGACGGCGCGAGCGAGGTCGGAAATGACCAGCCCCTCGGCGCCGTCGGCGACGTTCGACAGGGTCAGCGGACGGTCGGGCGCGAGAAGCGTGGCGGGAGACTGGGCCGGCATTTTCGCCATCGGTCAGCGCCCTGCCGCGAAGTGGAAGTCGCGCACCCGGCGGAACATCGCCGTGTCGTGCTCGACAGGCACCTCGACCACCCCGGTCATCCAGCCCAGGAGATCGGCCTCCAGCGCATCCAGCAATCGCTCGTATTGATCGAGCTCGGCGTCGGAGAACCCCGCAATATGCACGTCGGCGAAGCGGCCCATGATCAGGTCCGCCTCCCGGGTGCCGCGATGCCACGACCGGAACAACAGCCGCCGCCTGCGGACGTCGAGGCCGTCGCTCGATCGGGTGCTGCCGGTCATGAATTCTCCAACGCGAAAAACCCGGCTGCGGCCGGGTGCGGGATTTATATAGAGTGCGCGGCGGAAAAAGTCAGCGCCGCAAAAGAACCGTCCCCAACAGCGCGATCACGGCAGCGTTTTCACCCGCTTGTGGGCTTCGCCGACCGCACGCCGGAGCTCCTCCAGGGATTGCTGCGCGTCCGGCGTCCAATCGAGCGCGATGAACACCGCGGTGCCGTTGGCCGACCGGAACGCGTGGCTGACGACGACGCCCGATGTCGGCTTTCCCTGAGAGTCCCTGCCCTGCGAATTCATGATGCCGCCGTGCGAGACCGCCCAGCGGCCGGCGCCGGCCCAGGTGTTCACGCCGAGGCTGTACCAGCGGTTGCGGTTGGTGGGCGTCCACCGGGTCTGCGCCTGGTCGATCCAGGCTTTGACGGTGTCGCCGAGGAACGGATGCGCCGGATCGAAGATGTCGAGGAAGGCGAGATAGTCCGGGCCGGGGATGAACCAGCCGCCGGCGCCCGCGAACATGCGCCAGTCCGGGTGCAGGCTCGGCTGCGCGATGCCGAGCGCGCCGAACACCACCTCGCGGCAATAGTCCTCGTAGGATCGGCCGGTCTGCTCCTCGACGATCGCGGTCAGGAGCTGGTAGCCGGTGTTGCTGTAGGAGTAGCGGCCGCCCGGAATGCGCGCCAGCCGCTCCTTGAGCACATATTCGGCGAGCACCGCCCTTGCCTCGGCGAGCGAACCGGCGCCGGCGTCGGCGCGCCGGTTGAAGATGCCGTAGATCGGATCGTCGTCGGCGTTGCCGCGCAGCCCCGCGCGGTGCACCAGAAGCTCCTCAACGGTCGCCTGCAGCAGCCGCTCGTCGGCCGGCGCGCCGAACAGCTTAAAGAACTGCGGCATCGCATCGCGCAGCGGCGTGGTGAACGTGAGCTTGCCGTCGCGGACGAGCGTGCCGATGCAGGCGCCGGTGATCGGCTTCGACAGGCTTGCGATCAGCGTGGGCGCAAGCGGATCAGCGCCGTGGCCCTTGGCGAAGACGGTCTTGCCGCCGCGCCGGACGGCCAGCACGGCGGATTTCGGCTCGCGCTTCTTCGCCCATTCGTCGAACACCGTGCCGTAGGCTTCGACAGCGCCGGGCGGCGGTTTCGGCGTTTGCGCCGCGGCGCGATCGACCGCCGCACCGGCCAGCGCCAAAAATCCGAGAGCGGCAACTGCAACGCGCAGGATCACTTCGGGATAGCCCCTCCGGCGCGGATCGCCACGCCCCATTTGTCCCATTCGCTTTTCACAAAACCCGCGAGATAGGTCTGCGTCCGGCGCTCCGGCGCCACCAGCGTCGCCGCGAGGCTATCGAGCTGATCGCGCAGCCCCGGACCGTTCATCGCCGCCACTGCCGCCGCGTTCAATTTCGCGGCAACCACCGGCGATGCGCCCTTCGGCAGGAACAGCGCCGTCCAGGTGTAGGCCTGCACCGAAGGGAAACCCTTTTCCGCCGCGGTCGGAAGGTCCGGCAGCACCGCCGAGCGCCGGCCGGACAGATTGGCAAGGCCCTTCACCGTGCCGCCCTTGATGCTTTGCACCGCCGTCACCGCGATGTCGCAGAGAAAATCGATCCGGCCGGCGATCAGGTCCTGCATCGCAGGCCCGGTGCCGCGATAGGGCACGTGCTGGATGCGGGTGCCGAGCGCCTGGTCGAGCATGACGCAGCCCAGATGCGCGGCGGAACCGACGCCGGCCGATCCGTAGTTGAGCTTGCCCTGGTTCGCCTTGGCGTAGGCGACGAACTCCTCGAACGTGTTCGCTGGGAACTCCTTCCGCACGATCAGGATCAGCGGAATCTCGGCGATCAGCGCCACCGGCGTGAAATCGCCAATCGGGTCGTACAGCGGCTTGTCGGCGTAGAGCTGAGGATTCGCATGGGTGGCGACGGTGCCGAGCAGCGCCGTGTAGCCGTCCGGCTCGGCCTTGGCGACCCGCTGGCCGCCCAGGGTTCCGCCGCCGCCGCCGACATTCTCCACCACCACGCGCTGGCCGAGGGTCGGGCTCATGCGCTCGGCCATGATCCGCGTGAATACGTCGATCGGGCCGCCGGCCGCGGCTGCCACCACCATGGTGACCGGCCGGTTCGGATAATCCTGCGCAAAACCCACGCCTGGCAGAGCCACCAGGGCCGCCGCGCCCATCAGCCATCGCTTCATCGCCTTATTCTCCACTTCTCCACCACCTTAATTGCTCTTATTGAAGCACGTCAAAAACCCGTGCAGCGTGGCGTCATGCGCCCCTCGTTGCTCGATCCGCTGTTCGCCGCGCTGACCACGCTTCCGGGCGTGGGCCCGAAGCTCGAGAAGCTCTACCGCAGGCTGCTCGGCCGCGAAGACCAGCCTGCGCGGGTGGTCGATCTGTTGTTCCACCTGCCGGCCGGCACCATCGACCGCCGCTCGCGGCCCAAGTTGCGCGACGTGGTGCCGGGTTCCGTCGCGACCGTCGCAGTGACCGTCGACAGCCACCGGCCGCCGCCCGCCAACCGCCCGCGCCTGCCCTACCGCATCGACACCTCCGACGACACCGGCACGCTCACGCTCACCTACTTCCACGCCAAGCGCGACTACCTGGAAAAGCTCTTCCCCGTGGGCGAGCTGCGCTACGTGTCGGGCACCACCGCACTCTACGACGGTATGCTGCAGATGGTGCATCCCGACCGCGTGGTGAGCGAGGCCGAGCTCGACAAGCTGCCGATGGTCGAGCCGGTCTATCCGCTGACCGAAGGCCTGACGCTGAACCCGGTGCGCAAAGCGGCGGAAGCGGCGCTGACAAAAATCCCCGACCTGCCGGAATGGCAGGATCCCGCCTGGCTGCAACGCGAAGGCTTTCCGTCCTTCGCCGGCGCGCTGAAAACGCTGCACCATCCCGCCGAAACCACCGACATCCTGCCGGAAGGCGCCGCGTGGTCGCGGCTTGCCTTCGACGAACTGCTCGCGGGCCAGCTCGCGCTCGCGCTCGTTCGCGCGCACCAGCGAAAATTGCCCGGCCGCGGCAGCTCCTGCGAGGGGCTCATCCGCGCCAAGGTGACCGCGGCGCTGCCCTATTCACTCACGCCGTCGCAGGGACGCGCGGTGGACGACATCGTCACCGATCTCGCCAAGCCGCACCGGATGATCCGCCTGCTGCAGGGCGACGTGGGCTCGGGCAAGACCGTGGTGGCGCTGCTCGCGGCCGCGACCGTGGTCGAGGCCGGCCGCCAGGCCGCGCTGATGGCGCCGACCGAAATCCTCGTCCGCCAGCATCTCGCCACCATCGCGCCGCTGGCGGAGAAGGCCGGCATCCGCGTGGCCATCCTCACCGGCCGGGAGCGCGGCAAGGAACGCGCCGAGACGCTCGACCGCCTCGCGCGGGGCGAGATCGACCTGCTGGTCGGCACCCATGCGCTGTTCCAGGACGAGGTGGCGTTTCGCGACCTCGCGCTCGCCATCGTCGATGAGCAGCACCGCTTCGGCGTGCACCAGCGGCTCGCGCTCGCCCGCAAGGGCGAGGCGGTGGACATGCTGGTGCTGACCGCGACGCCGATCCCGCGCACGCTCGTTCTCACCTATTTCGGCGACATGGAAATCTCCGAGCTTCGCGAAAAGCCCGCCGGCCGCCAGCCGATCGACACCCGCACCATCGCGCTCGGCCGTCTCGACGAGGTGATCGAGGGCGTCGGCCGCGCGCTCGGCGAGGGCCAGCGCGTCTATTGGGTCTGCCCGCTGGTGGAGGAATCCGAAACCAGCGACCTCGCCGCCGCCGAAGAGCGCTTCGCCGATCTCCGGCAGCACTTCGGCACCAAGGTCGATCTCGTGCACGGCCGCATGAAGGGCGCCGAGAAGGACGCCGCCATGCAGCGCTTTTCGGCGGGCGAGACGCGGCTCCTGGTCGCCACCACGGTGATCGAGGTCGGCGTCGATGTCCCCGCCGCCACCGTGATGGTGATCGAGCACGCCGAGCGCTTCGGCCTCTCGCAGCTCCATCAGTTGCGCGGCCGGGTCGGACGCGGAACGGAGCGCTCGACCTGCCTCCTGCTCTACCGCGCGCCGCTTGGCGAGACCGCCAAGGCCCGCCTCGCCATCATGCGCGACACCGAGGACGGCTTTCGCATCGCCGAGGAGGATTTGCGGCTGCGCGGCGAAGGCGACCTGCTCGGCACGCGCCAGAGCGGCATGCCCGGATGCCGCGTGGCGCAGCACGAATTCCACGGCAAGCTGCTTGCCCCCGCTCGCGACGACGCCGCGCTCACTCTCGCGCGCGACCCCGATCTCGCCACGCCGCGCGGCGAGGCGCTGCGGGATTTGCTCTATCTGTTCGAGCGCGACGAGGCGATACGGCTGCTCAGAGCGGGGTGACTATCGCACCGCGGCGGTCGGCGGGACTGCGGGTGCCGCCCGGCTGGCCCGCCCGTTCTCGACCAGCGCCGTGAGCTTCTTCTGCGCTTCGCCGTTCGGCTGCGCCATGCCCGCCGACATGATCAGCGTCATCGCCTGCTCGACCGTGATGTCGAGCTCGATCACCTTGCTGCGCGGCGCATAGAAGAAGAACCCCGTCGTCGGGTTGGGCGTGCACGGCAGAAAGCACGACACGAATTCGTCATGGCCCGGCAGCCGCGCCGCCATCTCGCCGCTGGGCGGCGAGGCGATGAACACCACCGACCACATGCCGGCCGGGAATTCCGCCAGCGCCACCTTGCCGAAGCTCGCGCCCGTCTTTGAGAATAGCGTCTCGAATATCTGCTTCATGGTCTTGTAGATCGGCCGCACGATCGGCATGCGGTTGAGCAGGTTCTCGCTGAACTCGACCAGGGTGCGGCCGACGAGATTGGCGGTGAGGAAGCCCAGCAGCGTCAGGCCGAACAGCGCGATGATCACGCCGTAACCCGGCACGCGAAACGGCAGGTAGGTCTCGGTGCGCAGGCCCAACGGGATGAACGGCCGCATCGCGTCGTCCACCCAGTTCACGAACCACCAGGTCAGGTTGATCGTGATGTAGATCGGGCCGACCAGGATCAGGCCGGTGAGGAAATAATTGCGCAGCCGGCTGGCGGCGCCGTGATGCGTCGCGGGCTCCGGCGCCAGCATCGGGTCCGGCATGTTGGCGTTCTGATCGTTCAGGGTCATCGGCTCGCGCTCACTCGACGGTGACGGACTTCGCCAGGTTGCGCGGCTGGTCCACGTCGGTGCCCATGTTCACCGCGGTATGATAGGCGATGAGCTGCACCGGGATGGCATAGACGATAGGCGTAACCGTGGTCGCCATGTCGGGCAGCACCAGCGTCGAAAGCGAGATGGCGCTCGCCTCCGCCGCGCCCTTGGGATCGGTGATCAGGATGATCCTGCCGCCGCGCGCCGCCACCTCCTGCATGTTAGACACCGTCTTCTCGAACACGCCCTCGCGGCGCGCGCTCTTGTCGAACGGCGCGACCACCACCACCGGCATGGTTTCGTCGATCAGCGCGATCGGCCCATGCTTGAGTTCGCCCGCGGCATAGCCCTCGGCGTGGATGTAGGAGATTTCCTTCAGCTTCAGCGCGCCTTCCAGCGCGATCGGATAGGCGGTGCCGCGGCCGAGATAGAGCACGTCCTTGGACTTGGCGAGGTCGCGCGCCAGCGCCTCGATCTGCGGTTCGAGCCGCAGCGCCTCGGCGATGTGCCGCGGCACCTCGATCATGGCGCGGACGAGATTGCGCTCGTCCTCCTCCGACAGGATGCCGCGGATCCGGCCGGCGGCGATGGCGAGGCACAAGAGTGCCGCGAGCTGGCAGGTGAACGCCTTGGTGGAGGCGACGCCGATCTCGGGGCCCGCGAGCGTGGGCATCACCACGTCGCTCTCCCGCGCGATGGTCGAGCTCGGCACGTTGACGATGGAAAGGACGTGTTGCTTCTGCTCCTTGGCATATCGCAAGGTCGCCAGCGTGTCGGCGGTCTCGCCCGATTGCGAGACGAACACCGCGAGATTGCCCGGCGAGAACGGCGCCTCGCGGTAGCGGAACTCCGAGGCGACGTCGATCTCGACGGGCAGCCGCGCGAAGCGCTCGAACCAGTATTTGGCGACCAAGCCGGCGTAGTAGGCCGTGCCGCAGGCGGAGATCGCCACCCGCTCGATCTTCTTGAAATCGAACGGTAGCTCCATCGGCAGCCGGACCCGCTCGGCGCCCATGTCCAGATAATTGGCGAGCGTATGGCCGACCACCTCCGGCTGCTCGTGGATTTCCTTCGCCATGAAATGGCGGTGATTGCCCTTGTCCACCAGGAACGCGGACGCATTCGATTTCAGCACCGCGCGCTCGACCAGTTTGCCGGAGGCCTCGTGCACCTCGACGCCCTTTCGCGTCAGCACCGCCCAGTCGCCGTCTTCGAGGTAGCTGATGGTGTCGGTGAACGGCGCAAGCGCGATGGCGTCGGAGCCGAGGTACATTTCGCCGTCGCCATAGCCGACCGCGAGCGGCGAGCCCTTGCGCGCGCCGATCAGCAGGTCCTCTTCGCCCGCGAACAGGAACGCGAGCGCGAACGCGCCGCGCAGCCGCGGCAGCGCCGCCTTCACCGCCTCGACCGGCGTCCTGCCCTTCTTCATCTCGCCGGTGACGAGATGGGCGACCACCTCGGTGTCGGTCTCGCTCGTGAACTTGGCGCCCGCCTTCTCCAGTTCGATACGCAGCTCGCGGAAATTCTCGATGATGCCGTTGTGGACGACCGCGATGCGGTCGGTGGCGTGCGGATGGGCGTTGTTCTCGGTCGGCTTGCCGTGGGTCGCCCAGCGGGTGTGGCCGATACCGACGGTGCCCTGGAGCGGCTCCTGCTGCAGCCGCGTCTCGAGGTTGCGAAGCTTTCCCTCGGCGCGGCGGCGCGTCAGCGTGCCGTGTTCGAGCGTGGCGACGCCGGCCGAATCGTAGCCGCGATATTCGAGGCGCTTGAGCGCATCGACGAGTTGCCCCGCCACCGGCTCACGGCCGAGTATGCCTACGATTCCGCACAAGATCGCCTGTCCCCCTGCCCCGATGGGCGCCACCTATGTATGCGCTGGCACCGGTTTCCGGAAAATCAAAATCAATGTCCGGATGTGACGAAATCCGGGCGACAGGAAGGCATAGCGATTCCTCCGCTGAAACCGTGACTTATCGCATCTCTTTGAACAGACACATCAGGGTGGCCCAACCGCTTGGCCGAGCCATCCTTCACGATCCGTCGACCATGCGAGACGAGTGACACCACCGAATGAAGCCGATTGGGGCGGAGCCGCGCCAGTCAATACCAATACGAGCGATGTCGCCTACTCCCAAGGGGACCGACCTGCCGGTGTCCTCGCATCCTCAACCGCGCAATCGTTGGAACGTGGAGTTCATTGCGCCTTGATGCCCGCGGTTCGGATCACCTCCGCCCACTTCGGAATCTCCGCCTTCAGGAAGGCTGCAAGCTCTTGCGGAGTCGCGGTGGCGGTTTCGAATCCGAGTGAGACCAGCCGCTCCTGCACGTCCGGGGGAGCGACGGCCGCGGCGATCTCCCGGTTGAGCAGCGTGACGATCTCTTTCGGGGTCTTGGCCGGGGCGAGGACCCCAACCACGGCGTCGCATACGACCTCGGGATAGCCCGCCTCCCGGAAGGTCGGAATGGAGGGCAGCCCCTTCAATCGATTCTTGCCGCCGACCGCGAGCGCGCGCAGCTTGCCGTCCTGATGCTGCGGGATCGTCGCCGCGGCCGAGCCGAAGGACAGCGGCGTGTGGCCGGCGACCGCCGCCGCGATGGCCGGACCGCCGCCGCCATAAGGCACATGCACCAGGTCGAGCTTGAGCGACGTGCGGAACAGTTCGCCGGTGAGATGCGCGCCGGTGCCCACACCGGCCGAACCATAGTTGTATCGGCCCGGATTGGCTTTGATCAGAGCCACGAGCTCCTGCACGGTTTGCGCGGGGACCGACGGATTGACCGCGAGCACCTGCATCGTGGTCGCCCCGATCGCCACCGCATCGAAGTCGGTCGCGGCATCGTAGGGGACCTTGCTGTAGAGACTGGGATTGGCGGCAAACGCGATCGCATCGATAAAAACGATCGTATAGCCGTCAGGCGCCGCCTGGACCGCCCGGCCCATTCCGATATTGCCGCCCGCGCCCGCTGCGTTCTCGATGTAGAACTGCTTTCCCAGACGATCGGACAGCTTCTGCGCGATGAGGCGGGCCACCACGTCGGTCTGACCGCCGGGCGCAAACGGCACGATCACCCGCACCGGCCGCGATGGATAGTCCTGCGCCAGCGCGATCCGCGAGACGGCCGGCGCCACGGCGGCGGCCGCGGCCAGATGCAGGAATGTACGGCGTGGAAGTTTCATGACGGCTCCCTTGGTGTCCGGCGGTATCACGCTAGCAAATTCGGTGCCGAATGTGATGTCGCTGTTGGCACCGAGCAGACCTCGCGGCACGTCGGCTTTTCGGTCGCGATGGGGTGGAAAGCGGACAATATGGGCTCAGTTTGAGCCTTTCCGGTTGTGACCCAACTCGGACATCGGCCAGCATCTCATGTTGCAGTAGCGAAGCCGCTCCTGGCCTCTATCAAAGCCCTCGTTTGAGCCGATACGATGCCTGCTCTTGAGCCTTGGGGGCGGACATGCGGCGGCGGAATTTCTTGAACATTGTTGGGGGTGTTGCGGTATGGCCGCTTCGCGCGCTGGCGCAACAATCTGAGAATTTTTGGCGCTTCGGCTTTCTGACGCTACGCAAGCGTCCGACGCCAGAAGATAGCGATTCCTTTTCCGCCGCTTTCATACGCGGCATGGTTATGTCGAGGCTTCGCAAGGCAATGCCGCCGCTTGCGGCGGCTCTTTTTGTCGTATGCGCGGCGCAGCTGGCGCTCGCGCCTCTTTCAGCCTGGGCCGGGCCGAGGGAAGACTGCTTTTCCGATACGGCAGAGGCGGAGGCTACCATCAAGGGCTGCACGTTCGTGCTGCAGCGGGGGGCTTCCAGCAGCGACAAGAGTCCACACGTTGCTTACGCCTATAACAACCGCTGCTCGGGCTATACCAAGCTGGGCCAGTACGATCTCGCGATCGCCGATTGCACGAAATCGCTGGACCTGAAAAATCCAGGGTCACAGGTTCCCCATAAGAACCGCGGCGACGCCTATGCCGGCAAGGGCGACTACGACAGCGCCATTGCCGATTACACGCGCGCCATCGAACTGCTTCCCTCCTACGACCAGGCGCACCAAGCCCTGGCGGCCGCGACCAGACTGCGCGACGAACGAATCAAAGGGCCGCTCGGTGACCAAGCCAAGGTCCAAATCGTACCGCCGGTGCCGCACTCGCAGCGGGTCACCTCCGTGGACTTCTCTTCCGATGGAACCCTCATCCTGTCAGGCAGCGAAGATGGGAAGCTGAAACTGTGGCAAGCAAGCAATGGTCGGCTCATTCGCGGTGCCGTAGCGGGAGTGGTTGGAATTCGGTGTGGCGCGCTCTCCGGTAACATGAAGGTACAGTTTCAGGCGGCAAGGTCAATTGGCTGATCGATTGGCTTTGTGGCGAGCGTCTGCCAGCCATCGACCTTGCGCATGTTGATCTG
>CAMAWG010000071.1 GCA_945861855.1 Rhodoplanes serenus | reverse complement strand
GCCAGATCAACATGCGCAAGGTCGATGGCTGGCAGACGCTCGCCACAAAGCCAATCGATCAGCCAATTGACCTTGCCGCCTGAAACTGTACCTTCATGTTACCGGAGAGCGCGCCACACCGAATTCCAACCACTCCCGCTACGGCACCGCTGCGGGCATCGCATACCTCTGTCTGCGCTGAATCGGCAGCGGATCAAGGTCCGCCCGTCGCAGTCATTGCTACAACGTCAACCGATGGCTTTTGAACTAAGGGAAATCCCCTAGTGAGACTGGGCGCGGTTCAGGCTGCGCTCACTCGCGACGAAGGTCTGTATAAAACAGACCACATACTTTCCAAGGTAAGCGAGCAATGGGAGCGCGCAGCATTCGTGCCGCGTCTGCATTCCTATTTTGGCGGCAGCCTCTCGATGCCGGTCCGATCGACTTTGGCGAACGCGTCGGCGATGCGGACGCCGGCGATGCGCTGCTCGGGCGCGATCTCCGCAAGCGGGGCGAGCACGAAGGCGCGTTCCAGCGCCCGGGGATGCGGCAGCGTCAGGTCCGGCGTGTCCAGCACCGTGTCGTCATAGGCAATCAGGTCGATGTCGAGCGTGCGCGGGCCCCAGTGCCGCTCGCGCGGCCGGTCGCGGCCGAACTGGCGCTCAACCGCCTGGGCGCGGGCAAGGAGCGCGGGCGGCGGCAAACCGGTCGCCGCGACGATGGCGCAATTGATGAACGGCGGCTGGTCGGTCACGCCCCAGGGCGGGGTCGAATAATCGGAGGAGCGCGCTATGAGCCGGACCGCCGTGCCATCGCAGAGCGCGGCGATGGCGCGGGCGAGGGTGTCGCGGACCTGGTCCTCCGGGCCGACATTGCCGCCGAGCGCGATCAGCGCCTCAGCCAAGACCTCAGCCATGACGCTTGCGGAGGATCGCCACGCCGACGTCGTCGAAGGTGGCGGCGATCGGTGCGTGCGGCTTGTGGATGGTGACGCGGACGGCAGAAACCTGCTTGAAGCGGTCGAGCACGGCGTCGGCGACGGCGCCGGCGGCGGCTTCCACCAGGCGGTAGCGCCTGGCGCGGAACGCCTGGCTTGCGACATCGACCACCTGGTCGTAGCCGACGGTGTCGGCGAGCTTGTCGGAGCGGGAGGCCTGGGTCAGATCGAGGTCGAGGGTGAGATCGAGCTTGAAGGTCTGGCCGACCTTGGCCTCGTGCTGCATCACGCCGTGATAGGCGTGCAGCGCCAGTCCACTCACAAACACCTGGTCGGTCATTGTGCGTTCCGGAGGGCTGTGGCGACGCGAAGCGCCTGGATGGTTTCGGCCACGTCGTGGGTCCGAATGATCGTCGCCCCGTTCATATACGCCATCACATGGGCCGCGATAGAGCCGCCAACCCGGTCCATCGGCTCCGACGGCGAGACCGTATTGATGAAGCGCTTGCGCGAGGCGCCGACCAGCAGCGGCAGGCCGAAATGCTTGAACTTCGCGAGCCTGGCAATCGCCTCCATGCTCTGCTCCGGCGTCTTGCCGAAGCCGATACCGGGGTCGAGCACGATCGCGTCGCGCCGGATGCCGGCCTTCTCGGCGATATCGAGCGAATAATCGAAGAATGCGTTGATGTCGGACACGATGTTGATGGTGGGCTCGGCCTTGTAGCGGTTGTGCATGATGACGACCGGCCCGCCGTGCTGCGCCACGACGACCGCCATGTTTGGTTCGCGCTGCAGGCCCCAGACGTCGTTGACGACGCGCACGCCCTGGCCCAGCGCCCAGAACGCGATCTCGGGCTTGATGGTGTCGATCGAGACCGGCACGCCCATCCTGACGACCGCCGGCAGCACATGCTGCAGCCGCGCCAGTTCCTCCTCCAGGGTGACGGGTCTGGCGCCGCCGTAGGGGCGGGTGGATTCGGCGCCGATGTCGATGATGTCGGCGCCTTCCTCGATCATCTGCTTGGCGTGCTGGAGCGCGGCCTCCGGATCGACGAACTGGCCGCCGTCGGAGAACGAGTCCGGGGTGAGGTTGAGGATCCCCATGATGAGGGGGCGGTTCTTTGCCAGAAGCAGGCCGAGCACGTTCGGCAGGCGGCCACCCTTTGGGCCGGCATCGCCAGGCGAATCTGTCGCCCCCGTCATTGTCATGGCGGTCCGCTTTGCGCGCAGGCGCAGGCGGAGTCAAGAGTTGGAGCAAAACCCCGAAGGGTAGCGATCAATAGGTGATCTTGAGCTGCAGCCGCTTGGCCTGGTCGATCCAGCGCTCGACGGCGCGGTCGGAGGGCAGGACGCGGGCGAGCTTCCGCTTGGAATTGGCGTCGGCCATCGCGCGGGCGAGCTTGGCCGGGTTGCGGTACTTGAGTTCCTTGACCGTATCGACGCCGGCGGCCTGCAGCAGACCGGCATAGTCCGCGCCGACGCCCTTGATCCGCATCCGGTCCGCGGTGTTGGCCCAGCTCAGGATGCGCTTTTCGTCGATCCCGGTCTTGTCGGCCAGGCGCTTGCGCTCCTTGGGACCCTTGGCGAGATCGAGCAGGCGGACGGTGGTGCGGATGCCGGCCGCCTTGAGCCTGTCGGCCACCTCCGGCCCGATGCCTGAAATCTCGCTGACGGGATAGGTCATTGCGCAGGCCCCATCAGACGAACTGGCCGAGGCCGGGAATCGATCCGACGATCTCGCCGACGGCATCCTCGCCGGCCTTCTCGCGGGAATAAGCGATGATCTCCCGGGTGACGGCCTGCATCTGATCCATGCCGAGGCCCGCGGCCATCAGCTTGGTGCCGACGCCCATGATACCACCCATGCCGAATCCCCCCTCACTCGCAGCCGCCTGCATGGCGGCCTCCGCACCGGGCATCTGGTTGATGAGCGATTGAACCTTGTCGGAAGGACCTTCCTTGAGAAGGAAAGCCAGAATGATTCCAACTGCTTTCTCGGCCACGCCGCGATCCACGCCAACATTGGCGACAAGGCGACCGAGAAGTTCGTCCATGGCCCCGCACCCTCAGCCGCACTCACCGGCGGATTGACCCAATCATTAACACCAAGACCGGGGAACACAATGGCCGTGTGAGCGTGTTGGCGACTGTGACCGCCATCACATGGAATGATTTTATTTGCGTGGCGCGAAGGTCACAATGCGATCTTGATTGGAATTGAAGCAATGCGCCCTGCCGCTGTGACGCGATCGCGCGCATGCGCGCAGAGTTCCGCTGCAACGTATCGTGGAGATTGCAATCGCGCATGCAAGCGCAGCGCGAGAGAGTTATTTGGCGCCGCGATAAAAAATCTGCAACGAAACGTTCGCGCCGAAAAAATTCCAAGCGAACGGCAAGCTAAAGTTGCAAGTTGGCGAAAATCTTCGGCGATGCGAAGACGAAACGAAATTGCAGCAACGCTGCATCTGACGCAGCAGTCACGCTCACGGAAGCGGCACGACCATGCGGGCGGCAGCGGGATGCCGCCACTCACCATCGCCGGAGAGGTCCATCGGGCCGGTCCCGTCGATTGAACAGGGCTCTCCCGGCGATCAATTTCCTCAAATTTTCCAATAAGATGGTGCGGGCGCTTGGGGCTTGCCGAAGGGCCGCCCGCTTCTGCTATGAGTGTGCTGGTCAAGCCTTCCCCGGAGTTTCTCATGAGCCAACTCGACGCGGTGCTGCAGCGGATCGATGCCGATCTCGACGCAAGTCTCGACCGGCTGTTCGCGCTGTTGCGCATCCAATCGGTTTCGACCGATCCGGCCTTCAAAAACTCCTGCCGCGCCGCGGCCGACTTCGTCGCCGCGGACCTGAACAGCATCGGCTTTGCCGCCGAGGTGCGCCCGACGCAGGGCCATCCGATCGTGGTCGGCAAATCCGGAAATGGGAAAGCGAACGGCAAGCCGCGCGTTCTGTTTTACGGACACTACGACGTGCAGCCGGTCGATCCGCTCAACCTCTGGACCCATCCGCCGTTCGAGCCGCGGATCGAGACGCTGCCCGACGGCCGCAAGATCATCATCGCCCGCGGCGCCTGCGACGATAAGGGCCAGGCGATGACCTTCATCGAGGCGTGCCGCGCCTACAAGGCGGTCACCGGGGCCTTGCCGCTGCCGATCACCATGATGATCGAGGGCGAGGAGGAGTGCGGCTCGAAGAATCTTTTTGGTTTTGTTCGCGACAATGCCGACGAGTTCAAGCTCGATCTCGCGCTGATCTGCGACACCAGCATGTGGGATCAGAAGACGCCGGCTATCACCACGTCGCTGCGCGGCCTGGTCTATGAGGAGGTGCACCTGACCTGCGCCGACCGCGACCTGCACTCCGGGCTGTTTGGCGGGGCGGCGCAGAACCCGTTGCGTGTGCTCAGCAAAATTCTCGCTGCGATGCACGACGACAACGGCCGCGTCACCATCCCGGGCTTCTACGACGGCGTGCCGGAGCTTCCCGCCGACGTCAAAGCCGATCTCAAGGGTCTCAACCTGACGGCGGAGACTTTCCTCGGCCAGGTGGGCTTGAAGGCACCGGCCGGCGAGAAGGACCGGATGCTGATCGAGCAGATCGCGACCCGGCCGACCGCCGAGATCAATGGGGTGCTCGGCGGCTACACCGGGGAGGGGGCCAAGACCGTCATCCCCGGCAAGGCTATGGCCAAGGTCTCGTTCCGCCTGGTGGGCCAGCAGGATCCCAAGAAGGTGCGCGAGGCGTTCCGCGCCTTCGTCAAGGCGCGGCTGCCGGTCGATTGCACGGTGGAGTTCGCCAATTTCGCGGATTCGCCGGCGATCCAGCTTCCATTCGACAACCCCTCGCTGGACAAGGCGCGGGCGGCGCTCCAGGCGGAGTGGGGCAGGAAGGCCATCACCATCGGCGCCGGCGGGTCGATCCCCATCGTCGGCGACTTCAAAAGCGTGCTCGGCATGGACTCCTTGATGGTGGGCTTTGCCCTCGACGACGACCGGGTGCATTCGCCCAACGAAAAGTTCGACCTGACCTCGTTCCACAAGGGCATCCGGAGCTGGGCGCGGATTCTGCATGCCCTTGCGGCGTGACGGGCCTGTGCTTTTCGGGAGCCTAACGGGTCATCAACGGTTTTGGCGCAGCGTAGGACGGGAAACCGGAGTTGAGGCGCATGTTCAAACGGCTGACCATCGTGGCAAGCGTCGTGGCCTTCGGGCTGATGGTCGGCGGCTGCTCGAAATGCGGCTTCTGGCTGGACGAATGGATGAACAAGCCGGCCAAATCCTGCAAGGACGACCTGCCGAAATAGGCAAGCGCCCCCGGATCGAAAAAATGGCCCCGCAGTTGGGGCCATTCTCATGCGCAACGTCTGCCGGTCAGCGCGACGCAGCCTTCATCCTGTCATAGCTGAACAGGAAGTCCGGCGCGGCCCCGAGCGGCTTGTGACAATTGAAGCAGGCGGTGAGGTTGGCCGCGGTGTTGGGCGTCTTGTCCGCCTTGAAGGCCTGGTACTCCCATTCGCCGTTGCGAATGTTGTCCGGATACTCGGCGCCCCAGCCGGTGCGCTTCTCCATCACCGTATAGGCAAGGAGCTTGCCCTTCACGAAGCGGCCGTTGGCGGCAACCTGCGGGTTGCCATGCACGTCGAGAACAGCGCCGTATTGCACCAGCGTGATCACCGTGCCGCTCGGCAGCGGCTCGCCCTTCTTGGCGGCGTCGATGGCTCCCGGCGGACTGACAAAAAGCTCGCGATACTGCTTGTTGTCGGCGCGATCGACGGTGGTGTAGAGCACGCCCTTGGCGTAGTCCGCCGGAAACACGACGTTGTCGCCGCCGGCCTGTGCCGCAAACGCAATCAGCGCGACCGAGCCGCACGCGAGCGCGGCTGAAGCCGCGATGGATTTCCCAATGCTCATGATCGAATCTCTCCCCTTGCCTCCAGACTGTTCGGTCCGCGGCGGCCCATTATAGCCGGGAGCGGGGATCGGGCTTCATCAAGTTCGTATTACTGGGCCGTTACCGGCCGCAGCCCGGGCACCCTCCCTCAGTCTTCGCTTTCGAGGCGCTGCACCAGGCCGGGGATATCGGTCAGAACGATCGCGTCCCGCTGGCGCTCCAGAAACCCCTCGCGCTCGAGCGCCTTCATCTGGCGCGCCACCGCCTCGCGGTGGGTGCTTACTCGGGCCGCGATCTCGGCTTGAGTGGGTGCGGGCGAGAGAATGCCCCTGCGGGCATCCTTGGGATCGGGCCGAGCCAGGCGCAGCAACTCGCAGGAGATGCGGTGGCGCACGTCAAGCGTCGAATATTCCAGCACCCGGTTGTCCAGCGCCCGCACACGAGCGGCCAGCAGCTTGAGCACGTACATCGACACATCCGGATGCTTCTGCAGCATCTCCAGGAAGACCGCCCCCGGCATGCTTGCAACGACCGCCTCCGATATTGCGAGCACGCCGGCGGAGCGGGAATGGCCGTCGATTGGGGCCAGCTCGCCGAAAAATCCTCCGGCCTCGAGATCCGCGAGGATCACTTCGCGCCCGGACTTGGCGTAGATCAGAACCCGCACCGATCCGGCGACGACGAAATAGACGTCGATGCCTTCGTCCTGATAGTCGATCACCCATTCCTTGGCGGCGACCCGGCGCCACTCGCAGCGGGCATCGAGCGCCTTGACGGCGGCGCGTTCCAGCGAGCGGAACATCGGGACGTTGGCCAAGGTTTGGGTTTGCGGCGCCATCGAACGGCTCATGGTTGGGTGACGACCCTAGCAAAATTCCGCGAAAGGGGCACCCGACGGCGGCATGTCAGCCTTTCACCGCCAGCAGCCCGGTCAGGTCGGACACCACGGCCGCCGGCGGGAAGTCGGGGTATTCGTCCGGCGCCCTGGCGCGGTTGATCCAGACCGTCCGGAAACCGAAGGCGGTGGCGCCCATTGCGTCCCAGCGGTTCGAGGAAGCGAACACCACCTCGGCGGGCTTGCAGGAGAATTCGCTCGTCACCAGCGCATAGACTTCGGGACGCGGCTTGAACATTTTGACGGCATCGACCGACAGCACGGCGTCGAGCCCGCCCTTGAGGCCGGCCGCCTCGACCGCGGCGCCGACCATTGCCGGCGAGCCGTTGGTCAGGATGGCGGTGCGCTCGCCACGGCGCCTAAGCTCGTCCAGCACTTTGCGCGCGTCGGGGAAGGCGTCGAGCTTGAGATAGGCGTCGAGCAGGTCGCCGCGGAGCTTGCGGTCCACCGACGGAAACCGCTCGAAACAATAGTCGAGCGCGCGCTCCGTCAGCGTCCAGAACTCCAGGTAACGGCCGGCCAGCGTGTGGGTCCAGGTGTATTCGATCTGCTTTTGCCGCCAGAGCTCCGAGAACCGGTCGGCGTCGGGGCCGGCTGCCGCGCGGTGGCGGGCGACGGCCGCGTTGAAATCGAACAACGTGCCGTAGGCGTCGAACACATATGGCATCGAATGGCTCCGAACAGGATAATTCATAAGCCAGCCGCAATCGGGCGGCTTATGCTGCGCCAGGATAGCATTCCGGAGTGGGTGATGGCCGATTGGTCGCAGACCTGGACTTTCTTCGACGGCGAATGGCGGGAGGGCAACGTGCCGCTGTGGGGCGCGCGGACCCATGCCATCTGGCTGGGCTCGTCGGTGTGGGACGGCGCGCGCATCTTCGAGGGTACGGCGCCCGATCTCGACCTGCACTGCGCCCGCGTGAACGCTTCGGCCAAGACGATGTTTCTCAAGCCCACCGTGTCGGCGGAGGAATGGATTGGTCTGACGCGCGAGGGCATGAAGAAATTCGACGCCGGCACGACGCTCTACGTGCGGCCGATGTACTGGGCGGAGCGGGCGGGCCCGATGGCGCTGCCGGGCGACCCGGAGTCGACCCGCTTCGCGCTCACGCTCTACGACGCGCCGATGCGCAAGCCCGATGGATTTTCGATCACGCTGTCGCCGTTCAAGCGCCCGACCATCGAATGCGCGCCGGTCGATGCCAAGGCCGGGTGCCTGTACCCGAACAACGCCCGCGCCATGTTCGAAGCCAAGTCGCGCGGCTTCGACAATTGCCTGGTCTGCGACATGCTGGGCAACGTGGCGGAGCTTGCCAATTCCAACGTGTTCATGGGCAAGGACGGCGTGGTGTTCACGCCGGTCCCGAACGGCACCTTCCTCAACGGCATCACGCGCCAGCGGGTGATCAAGCTCCTGCGCTCCGCCGGCGTATCGGTGGTCGAGACGGTGCTGCGTCATGCCGACTTCGAGGGCGCCGACGAGATCTTCGCCACCGGCAATGCATCCAAGGTGCTGCCGATCACGCGCATCGGCGAGCGCGCCTTGCAGCCCGGCCCGCTCTACCGCCAGGCGCGCGAGCTTTATTGGGCTTTCGCGCATGGTTCATAAGGTGAGATGGGCGTTGCTGCTGGCAACTCTGCTGGCCGCCGGTCCGTCGCGTGCGCAGGACGCGGCCCTGCAGGGTATCTATGCCTCGCTCCAAAACAACATTCGCGCCGAATACGAGGCGCTTCTCGCGGGCCTGCCGCGCGAAGCGCCGGAAGATGCGTCTGGCGCGATCGAGAAGAACAAGGCGCTGCTGAAGATGTTTGCCTACAACAAGGCGGTGCTGTTCGCCACCTGCGCGGCGGAGACCGAGAGGGATCGGTCGCCCGGGGCCAATCGCGTCCCCGCAGCCCAGAACCTCATGCTGCGGACCTGCGTCGAGATCAAGCTTGGGCAGTTGCAGAAATTCACCCAGCGCGTGGCCTATGCCGATCTGTTCTTTCCCGAGAGGGTTGCGGCGTGCGGGGAGCGTGCGCGCCTGCCCGAGCAGGAGAAGGTGCTGCGGCCCTACAGCTTCCTGTTCCTGGATGAGCCCAAGCTGTACGACTTCGTGCAATACAATGAATGCCTGATGACGAAGTAGATTATTGGCGCGGCTTGTCCGGCACCACCGGCGGCTGGGTGAACAGGCTCGGGATGCTGCGTCCGCGAATGTCGTAGGCGCGCGCGAAGCTGACCCCGTCGCGCACGATCTCGACCAGCAGCGGCGCGTCGAGTCTGGCGCAGTAGAACACCCCGAGCATCAGCGCGAAGTCGGCGCCGCTGGCATCCCAGGTCGGCTCGAACCTGTCGCCGAGCGCGACCTGAGCCGGCGGATGCGGGCCGCACACCGCGATCTTCCATTTGCGGCCGGCGGGCGGCGTCGCGCCGCGCTCGGCGAGCCTGGCGCGGAGCTCCGCGCTGGCCTGTTTGAAGGCGAGGCCCCAGTAGTCGAGCATGTAGCGCGATTGCGCGCCGCGCACGCCGCCGGCGAGGCGATTGAACGAGGCGTATTCGTAAGGGTGCAGCCGCGCCATGCCGATCACCGGGAGCGCGATCCCCGCCGTGAAGACGACAGCCAGCGCGGCGAGCCACGCGCGGCCGAAGGGTGCCGCCCGTTCGGCGATCCAGGCAGCGGCGAGCCCGCCGGCGACCGCCATGGGCGGCAGCACGAACACGAAATGGCGGATGCCGTTGTACATCGCCGGCCGCGTGACGACCGTGACGACGATCGGCAGGATCGCGGCGAGCGCGACGGCCAAACAGATCGCGCGCCGGCGCGGCGGAACGCCGACTTTGAACGCGGCAACCAGTGCGCCCAGGATGCCTGCGCCGCAGAGCAGCAGAAAAATCTCCGGCAGTCTGAGCGCGATCAAGGTCGGCGCATAGCTGCGCGGCATTTCGAGCGGGGTGAGCCGCTCGCCGGCGAACAGCTCCTGCCACGGTTTCTCGAAGAAATGCGCGAAGGTCTCGATGGCGAGCACCGGATTGAGCGGACTGGCCACCGACCAGGGCCACACCAGCGCCATCGCCGCATAGGCGAGGATCGCGGCCGGGATCAGCGCCAGCAGCACGCGGCCGAGCCGCGCCGCCGCCGCGCGCATGCCGTCGGCCCGCGCCTCGATGGCGAACAGCAGCGCCAGCGCCAGCACCGCCTCGATCATGCCGAAGCCCGCCATGATGCGGGAGCCGATGGAAAGGCCGAAGCCGGCCCCGACGATGAAGAGCGTGGTCGGGCATGGCCGTGGATACTGATCGACCAATCGCACGAGGCCGAGCAGGAAGAACGCCATGGCGACGGCGAACGGCGCGTCCTTCGGGTTGATGAACACATGCCCGTAGTAGAGCGGGCAGGCGGCGAGCAGCACGAGCGCGATCAGGCCCGCGAGCGGCCCGCCGACGCGGCGGCCGATGCGCCAGGTGATGGCGAGGCCCAGGAGGCCCACCGCGGCGCCGAGCAGCCGCCGCGTCTCGAACAGATCGAAGGGCAGGATCTTCGCCAAAGCTGCTGCGGCCATGTCGAAGCCGCCGCCAGAGAGGTAGAGATTGACGAACGTGAGCGCGCGGGTATCGCGGAAGCCCGACGTGTAGAGCGACAGCAGCAGGTCGCCATATTGCGCGTGGGTGAAGTCGTCCCAGCCGAGGCTGTAGTCGCGAAAGGTGAGCGTCGCGATCGCCGCCGCTCCTGCAAGCACGACGCAGGCCAGCCGGTCGGGCCAGCGGCTTTGCAATGCACATGCGGGGGGTGGCGCGGCCATGACCTATGTAAGTCACTCGCCCGCGAATGTGTCAGTCATTGCTTCGTGGCTTGGTGACAATTCGCCACGCCAAATGCGAAGCGGGGCCTTTCGGCCCCGCTTGTGTCTGGATGTTGCGCTGCGAAAATTACTTGCTCGCCGCCTGGAACATCTCATCGACGTAGTCCCAGTTCACCAGATTTTCCCAGAAGCCCTTGAGATAGGCCGGCCGGGCGTTGCGGTGATCGATGTAATAGGAATGCTCCCAGACGTCGCAGCCGAGGATCGGCTTGGCGCCGTGAACCAGCGGGTTCTCGCCGTTCGGCGTCTTGGTGATGACGAGCTTGCCGTCCTTCACCGCGATCCAGCACCAGCCGGAGCCGAACTGGGTGACGCCGGCCTGGATGAAATCCTCTTTCGCCTTGGCGACGCCGCCGAGGTCGCTGTCGATCTTGGCCTTGAGCGCGCCCGGAATCTTGTCGCCGCCGCCGGCGGGCTTCATCCATTTCCAGAAGTGCAGGTGGTTGTAGTGCTGGCCTGCGTTGTTGAAGAGGCCGGCGTTCTTGCCGAACGAGCCCTTCACCACCTCTTCCAGCGGCTTGTTCTCCCACTCGGTGCCCTTGAGCAGGTTGTTGCCGTTGGTGACGTAAGCCTGATGGTGCTTGTCGTGGTGGTACTCCATCGTCTCCTTCGACATGTGGGGGGCAAGCGCGTCATGGGAATACGGCAGCGGGGGCAGCTCGAACGGCATTGGACTTCTCCTCCTCGGGGATACGAAACGGCTTTGATTTGATGGAACCGTGGGAAGCAACGGGCTCCGGGCGTCGGAAGTTCCCTTTAATTAGGCCGCGCCGGGGGCGAGGGCAACGCCTGGAACCGCGATTACCCTCGGTTGGACCGGTGTGCGCGCACCGGCGCAACGGCATCGGGGTGTCAATGGCAGGCCGCACGGGCGATCCAAACAGCGTTAATCAATCGTAGATTTGCTGCGGCTATATCAAGGCAGGTTCTTGCGGACGACCCGGAAGGCCGTCACAATTTGGTAACCAATGTGACCGCCGCCCGCGTATTGGTAGGGGACGGAAACCCGATGACTCTCGTTCTGTTGGCTGTCGGCCTGCTGGCCACCGCCGTAGGCTTGGTAACGATCGGATTCGGTATTCCGATCAATGCTTTCAGCCTCGGCAATACGCTCATCATCACGGGCACGATCGCGGTGTCGAGCGGCCTGATCCTGATCGGACTGGCCTCGGTGCTGGGTCAGTTGAAGCGGATCGCCACGGCGCTGGCGCGCGCCTCCCGCGTGACCGAATCGGTCGAGGCCGCACCCCAGCCGGCCGCGCGGGTGATGCCTGCCGCGGCGCCGCTCCCGGATATGAATGTGCCCGAGCCGCCCCGGATGCCGGAGCCGCCACGCGCCTCCGAGCCCCGCTTCCCCGCCACCGCAAGCGAGCCGGCCGCTGCCGGGCCGCTGGACTGGCTGCGCGCAAAATCCAAGCCCGTGACGGCGCCAGGGGCACCCGCGGTCCTGCCGCCGGGGCTGATAGAACCGCCAATGGTCGAAGTGCCGGACGAGGCGCCGCTGTCGCCGCGCTCGCCGCAGTGTCCGGCGATGCCGCCCGCGATCGAGCCTGCGCCAGCCGTCGAACCGAAGGTCTGGTCGCCGGGCCGCGAGGGCGGTCCGCTTGAGCCGCGGCCTGCGCCGCGCCCCGAGCCGCCGATGACCCGCGCCGCGCCGCAGGTCGAACCGCCGAAGGAGAAGGAACGCTTCGATCTGGTCTGGCCGGATCGCGGTGCTCCGGCGCCTGCGATTGCGCCAGCGCCCGCGAGCGAGCCCAGGGCCGAGATCAAGCGCGAGCCCGCGCTCGACATGCCGCTGCCGCCCATTCCGGCCCGCCCGCGCGACAACAGGCCGGCCACCGAGAAGCGCATGCCGGAAATCATGCGCAAGGCCGTGGCCGAGCCGCGGGGGCCGGCGATCCTCAAGTCCGGCGTGATCGACGGCATGCCCTACACGCTCTACGCGGACGGCGCGATCGAAGCGCAGTTGCCGCAAGGCATGGTGAAATTCGCGTCCGTCGATGCGCTGCGCGCCCACCTGGAGAAGTCAGGCTGACGCGACCGCGCGGCTCCCAGCAAAAACGCCGGCTCCGCAAGGGCCGGCGTTTTTGTTTCTGCACGCCGGGGCCACGAGGATTTGCGGTCTTTTGCTTTGGCAAGCTTGCAAATCCGAACTATTCGTACCCGCTTTACCGCGATTTGATCTGGCCTCTACTTGCGGATCGCCGGAAAAGTCCTGTAAATTCTTTGAATTGGGCGTTCGATTCGATCCGGAGACACTATGCCAAGATCAGCCGGGCATAAGGGCAGCAACGTCATGGGCGACGCCATCGATACCACCAAGTTCATCGGGCTGACGGCCGAGATCGTCTCGGCCTATGTCAGCAACAACACGGTGGTGTCGGGCGATATACCCGCGCTGATCAATCAGATCCATACGGCGCTGCTGCGGGTGTCGAGCGGGGAGGCGCAGCCGTCCTCGGAGGCGCTCAAGCCCGCGGTGACGGTCAAGAAGTCGATCACTCCCGACTTCATTGTCTGTCTGGAGGACGGCAATAAGTTCAAATCGCTCAAGCGCCATTTGCGGACGCAATACAACATGACTCCCGAGCAGTACCGGGAGAAATGGAGCCTGCCCGCGGATTATCCGATGGTGGCTCCGAACTACGCCGCTGCCCGCTCGCAGCTCGCCAAGCAAATGGGGCTCGGCCAGCAGCGCCGTCGGCGCCGATAGCCCTTGCGTTGCGGATTGGCGCGCTGCGGCGGGCCTCCGCCGGGCTTGTCTTTGCGATTCTGTCGGATAAAATTCCTAAATCTGTGGATAAGATTTGCAGGGAATCCTCGAGTTCCTGGAAATATCTATGCTCGAACAATGGTTTAAGAACAAATCGCGAACTTATCCCCGCTCGCTCAGGATCGGCGATCATCTAGGCACCAAGTCCTAGAGGAGATTGCCCATGGGTTCATTGTCCGTCCCTGCCGCAAACGCTCCGCAGCGCGACGCCCGCCCGTTGTGGGACCGCCGCGGGCAGGCGCGGCCAAGCCCGAGCCCCAAGACCGCGCAGCGGCTGTGCGATCTGATTGCGCTTGCGACCGCGGCGGCCTTCGCGGTGCCGGTCGGCGGGCTGATCTCGGAGACGAGGTGCACGACCACAATCGCGCTGGCGCGCCAGAGTGCGATGTATCTCGCTCACGTCACCTTCGGGCTGACCTATGCCGAGGTTGGCCGCGGCTTCGGGCGGGACCGCACCACGGTCGCCTACGCCTGCCGGATGATTGAGGAGCGGCGCGACGATCCCGCAATCGATGCCGTTCTTGCTTTGCTCGAAAAAGCCTGCGACGCGCTCCGCCGCAGGCTCTCCGCACCGGTGCAGCAATGAGCGCGCGGATCAACAAGCTGCCGCCGCATTCGCTCGCGGACCGGGCCGGCATCGATCCGCTCCGCGCGCAGCATTTGGAGTTGGGGCGCCGCCAGATCCGCGACGAGACCGGGTTTTGCGACGTGACCGTGGACGAGGCGGAAAGCCCGCTGGCGTGGCTCGCCCGGCGCAAGGGCCGCGACGGCCGCGCGCTGATCGAGCCGGTGCAGTTTCTCGCCGGGGAGCGGCTGCGCGCGGAGTTCACGAGCGCGCATCTGATGCCGCGCATCACCTCGAACTGGAGCGCCTCGGTCGCTACCGGCCCGCGCGGCGCGTCGCCTGCGAGTTTCACCGAGACGGTGATCGGCGCGCGCCAGCGCGTTCGTGCGGCGCTCGACGCGGTCGGCCAAGAGTTTTCCGGTCTGCTCGTCGATGTGTGCTGCTTCCTCAAGCGGCTGGAACAGGTCGAGCGCGAGCGGGGCTGGCCGCCGCGCTCAGCCAAGGTGGTGCTGCAATTGGGGCTCGATCGCCTGGCCCGGCACTACGGCCTTCGCGGCGAGGCGCATGGCAAGGCCAAGGCCGCGGTGCGGACCTGGCTCGCGGAGGATGCCGCGTTCACGGTCGGTGTTGGCGATCAACCGTGATCAGTTCGCCTCCGCCATCGCCGCGTTGGCGTCCCGGCGGATGCGATCGACCATCGAGCGGAAGCCGTTCGAGCGCTGCGGGGTCAGGTGGTCGCGCAGGCCGAGCTTCTCGAACAGGGCGACGGCGTCGGTGGAAAGGATGTCCTTTGCACCCTTGCCGGAGTAGAGCGCGAACAGCACAGCGATCAGGCCGCGCACGATATGGGCGTCGCTGTCGCCGTCGAAGGCCAGCACCGGGCCGGCGCTGGCGTCGGGCTTCACCGAGGTAGCGAGCCAGACCTGGCTGGCGCAGCCCTGCACCTTGTTGGCATCGTTGCGCGCGCCTTCCGGCAGCGGCGGCAGCGTGCGGCCGAGCTCGATCAGATAGCGGTAGCGGTCGTCCCACTCCTCCAGCAGATCGAAGTTCTCGATGATCTCGTCGATCGACGCCTGTTCCATGCCCTTTATATAGGGCGGACCATCGCGCAGGTCGAAGAAAAACAGCCGGGGAAATTACGCCTTGCGGTGCGGGGCCTTGCGCGGCAGCGGCACGCTTTCACTGCGAACCGGAATCGGACCCTGCCATGTCGGTTCGAGGTCGCTCGACTTCAACGTGCTCTGCGAGCCCGGAGAGGCGGGGACCGTGCGCGCCGCCGCGAGCTTGGGCTTGTTGACCGAACCGGTCTCGCTGGTGTGCGAAGCATGCTCGCTGAAGAATTCGTAGACCATCTTCGCGCCGGCCTGCGCGCGCTGGCCGATCGCCACCGCGGCCTGGGCGCCGACCACGCAGGCGTCCGGCTGGCGGTCGCAGAAGCTGCTCATGTCGGAAACCGCGGCGCCCGCCGCGACCACCGCATCGGTGGCGCCGACCTTGGCCTGTGCACTGGCTTGCGCACCTTGCTGCGCACCGCCGGTGGGCAGCAACGCCAGCACGATGGTGAGCCAGAACGCGACTCGCAGCAGAAACAACATGTTTGCAGTCCCGTACCCTGTTCAATTCCATCCGGCGTCGCCTGAAGGCGCCGGTGGGCGGCTGTTCTGATTTCGCCGCATGACACACGCTAGCAGACAGGGTTGAAGGCGCTGTTCGGGTTTTTGCGCGCATTCAATGCGAATGCGCGGGGAATTTTCGGAAAATTCGAGTCGTTTGCTAAAGGATTCATTGACGCTGGATATGCGCGTTTTTGCGGGGGAATCCACGCGACGGAACTCGCCGCATGCACCGCTGGGACGGCCTTCAACTCCGTGTTCACCATGACCGCGCGCCGCGGCGGCGCGACGGCGCTTCGTGCACGCCGGCCTTAGCACTCGTTTAAGTGCCCTCTGACACGATCCGGCAACAACAAGGGAGCGCGTCCGCAGAAGACGGGCGTGCGTTGACAATAGTGGGCCTGTTCAAGCCGATCCGCGACTATGTCGATACGCTGGTGCATCCGTCGGCGCGAGGCGACGCGCTGACCGCGTCGCGTCATCGCGCCTTCATCGCGCCGCGGCTGCTGGGCAGCGTCGTGGCGCTCGCGGCATTCCCGCTTTACATCGCCATGCGCGGCGTGCCGGGCACGCTCGAAGTGCTGGTGTTCGCCTGGCTGGTGCTGCCGATCCTGATTGCCTATTACCTGTCGCGCACCGGCAAGTATGAAAGCGCGCACGTGCTCTCGTCGCTGGCGCTGACCGGGCTTGTGACGGCGGTCGCCGCGGAGACCGGCGGAATCGCCTCCTTCGCCGCGATCTGGCTTGTGGTGCTGCCGCTCGAGGCCGCGCTCTCGGCGTCGCGCCGTGTGGTGACGCTGGCCTCCACCTTCGCGCTTCTGGCGGCGGGCCTGCTGCACTTCCTCGGCACCCAGGCGATGCTGCCGCCGGCCGACGGCGCGGAGGTCGGCGCGCTTGCCGCCCTCGGCATCATCTCGGCCGCGCTCTATGCGACCGGTCTGGCGCTCGGCGCGGAGTCGCTGGCGCGCACGAGCTTCTGGCTGCTTAACGCGGAGGAGGATCGCTACCGCCTGCTCGCGCGCAACATGACCGACGTCATCTCCCGGCACGGGCGCAACGGCGCGGTGCTGTTCGTGTCGCCCGCTGGCGAGACCCTGTTCGGCACCAAGGTGAGCGAGCTGCACGGCCATCGCCTGTTCGACCGGGTGCATGTCGGCGACCGCCCCGCCTATCTCACGGCGCTGGCCGATGCCGCGGCTCTGGACGAGGCGCGCTCGGTCGAGTTCCGGGTGCGGTGCGATCCGCCGGGGCAGGACGGCGCGGCCGTCGGCAGATTGCAGCCCATGCCGCAGTTCATCTGGGTCGAAATACGCTGCCGTCGGCTCGAACGCACCCAAGGCGACGTGGGCGAGCCTGAGGTGGTCGCGGTCATGCGCGACGTCACCGAGCGCAAGGTGCAGGAGCAGGCGCTGGATCATGCGCGCGTCGAAGCCGATCAGGCCAATGCGGCAAAGGTCAAGTTCCTCGCCAACATGAGCCATGAGTTGCGCACGCCGCTCAACGCCATCATCGGCTTCTCCGACATGCTGATGAACGAGGAACGGATGCGTCTCGACGGCGCGCGCCGCCAGGAATACGCCAAGCTGATCAACGATTCCGGATCGCATCTGCTGGCGGTCGTGAACGGCATTCTCGACATGTCGAAGATGGAGACCGGCGATTTCGAGATTTCGCCGGAGCCGTTCGGGCCGGCAGCGGTGATCGGTAACTGCTGCGACATCCTGGCGCTCAAGGCGCGCGAGGCGGGGCTCGATCTGTCGACGCGGCTGCCCGCCGGCCTGCCGGACATCACCGCCGACAAGCGGGCATTCAAGCAGATCCTTATCAATCTCATTTCCAACGCGGTGAAATTCACCGACCGCGGCGGGCGCGTGACGGTCATCGCGACCGTCGAGGCTGCCGACATCCTGATCGCGGTCGAGGATACCGGCGTCGGCATCAGCGCCGACGATCTGCCCCGCGTCGGGCGGCCGTTCTTCCAGGCGCGCGGCGCCTATGACCGCCGCCATGACGGCACCGGACTCGGGTTGTCGATCGTGCAGGGGCTGGTGGCGCTGCACGGCGGCGAGGTGAGCATCGCCAGCCGGCTGGGCGAGGGCACACGCGTGACCGTGCGGCTGCCGGTCAATTGCGAGGCGGCGCGTCCTGCGGCCAAGCCCTCGAACGTCGCGCATCCTTCGTTCGACCGCGTGGTCGAGGCGGCAAAAGCTTTGATCAAGAAAACGGCGTGAGGCGACCCGTGCGAGCAGCAACAGCGCGTTTGAATGACAGCGAATTCGGCGGCCGGTCTTTGGCGCGAATGCCGATGGCCCTCCTGGCGATGGCGATGCGCTGGCTGATGCGCCGGCCGCGCGACTCGATGGCCGGCGCGGTCGCAGCCTTCGCCGCGGTCGCGATCCTGGCCAATGCGCTGTTCATGCAGTCGGGACCGCATCCGGCGCCGATCTTCGCCAACAAGCCTGTGCCGGTCGCGGCACCGCTGACTGGGCCGGTCGCGGCGCTGGCGCCGCAGCGCAAGCCCATCGACGCCAAGGCCGAGGCGGCGCGACCGCGCTCGGATACCGTCGCCGAAATCCAGCGCGAGCTGTTGCGGCGCGGCTTCTATGAAGGCGCGGCCGACGGCGTCTATGGCCCGAAGACCGACACCGCGATCCGCGACTTCGAGCAGGTTGCGGGCCTTCGTCCGTCAGCGGAGCCGAACGACGTTCTGCTGGCGTCGATCGCCCGCTCGACCTTGAGAGCGCAGCCGATCGCCATTCCGCGCAACGATCCGATCGCGGCGCTGCTGGCGCCCAGCAATCGCATCGTCGCGGTGCAGCGCGCGCTCACCGACTTCGGCTACGGCCCGGTCAAGCCGTCGGGCATCTACGACACCGAGACCCGCTCGGCCATCGAGCGGTTCGAGAAGGCGCGGCGGCGGCCTGTGACCGGCCAGGTGACCGACCAACTGGTCCGCGACCTCGCGGCGCTGACCGGCCGGCCGTTGGAGTAAGCCGCCGCTCGCCGTGATATGACGCTGGTTCTGGTGGGAACTGGGTCGACATGCGTCTCAAATCCGGCATATGGGTTGCTGCCTACATCCGCCGCTGCCAGATCGAGGGCGCGCAGGCGGTGTTGCGCCGGCGTGGCGCGGACGAGGCCGGGGCGGTGTTCATCAAGGTGTCGAGGCTCGACGGCACCGCCGAGGTGTTTGGGCCTGCGCCGCAGAGCGCGTTCGACGAGGCGCGGCCGTCCGATCGCGCGTTCATCCGCAGCCTGAAGGCGGAAGGTTCGGCCGAGGCCGACGCGGAGGCCTATCTCGCGCGCCAGATCAAGTTCGACCCCGACGTCTGGATCGTCGAGGTCGAGGATCGCGCCGGGCGGAATTTTCTCGATACGGTGGTGGCCTGAACGGCCTTACGCGCTTTCCTTGCGCGTTTGCGCGAGCTCTTCCCAGTGGACCTTCGGTCGCGTCAGGGGAACGGCGGGGGCGGCGCGCTCGCTTTTGGCGTCGTGGAAGTATTGCGGCTGATGACCGGCGGTGGCCGCCGGCGCCGATTTCTTTTCCGTGGGATGACTCGCCTGCCAGATTGCGACCAGGCGCAGCGCGGCGTCCAGCGCGATCTCCTCGTGCAGCAGGCAGAGCTCGTACACGCGCTGCACCGACTGGCTGATCTTCGGGCTGAGGCACAGCAGAATCCGCTGCAGCACCGCGGCGGGCATTCCGAGCGCCACTGCCGCCACCACGATCGGCTCGCCAGACTCGTCGTCGAGCAGGCGCCGCGCATGGACACGGGAGATGGACAGCGCCCGCTCCAGTTCGCGGGCGAAAAGCTCGCTGTTGTGTCCCAGTGCCGCCGCCTCCATGCGATGAATGGATTCGCCTGCGGCGGGCGATACCGGCGCAGCCGGCGGCAGCGGCGCGTAGGGCAGGTTGAGGAGGATCAGGCGGCGCTCTTCGGCGCTGGAGACGAAGAACAGCTCGCTCAACTCGTCGGCCGCGGCGCCGGCGCCGGCAAACGGATCGGCTCCTGCCTTGACCGGCTCGATGGGCGCTTTGATGGCAATCAGCTCTTTGAGGAGGCGCTGCCGGACCACGGCGGGGGCGGTCGGATAGCCCGCGATCTTGGTGGCGACGATGGCGCGGGTGCCGGCGTCGACCAGGTCGATCAGCCGGAGCGCGAGCTCGGTGTAGTGCTGCTGCTCCTGCTGCGTGTGCTGCTGCTTCTGCACATAAAGATCGGTCATCACGCGGAGCAGCGTCGGCCGGATGTCGATGCCGTCGCGGTTGGCGAGTTCGACCAGGCCATTCAGGTTGGGAGGGGTCGGCGCTTCATTCATGGTGCACGGACATCACGGCGCGCGAAATGCGCATGGGTCGGAGGTTAGCGCCGCCTCCGTTAGCGAACCGTTAACCATGCGGGTCCTTAATTGGCAGGACGGACCGATCGGCCAGGCAGAAGGCCCACGCCGGTGTCCGGGGAGAGGGGCATGGGAATCATCGTTCAGTTTCCAGAAGGGCATCGGCCGCTGAGCGGCGGGCGCTATGTCGATGCCAATTCAGAGCCGGCCAGCGTGATCATCCTTCCGGTGGTGAGGATCGAGCGAAATCCCGACCTGCCATCCGATGGATTGGACGATGGCAACAACGCTACGCCGGGCCGGCGGCGCCGGCGCCGTTCGTCGCGTTCGTGAACGGCACAATTCGCCGAAACGCGATGACGTATGCGATGGCTTGCCGGTTGCGATGGATCGCGGTTGCGGCGGTCCTCGGGCTGCTTGCGGGCTGCGGCACCAACGGCGACTTCGGCCGGGTGCGCCCATCGCTGGTGAACGACGACAGCCACGCCTGGATGGGTCCGGCGGTGGCGCGCGGCCCGACCGATCCGCCCTGGAAGCACCAACTCACCGATGACGAGCGCCGCCTTCGCGACCTCGCCTATCCGCTGATCGAGCCGCCCTACGACCGCAACAAATGGTACAGCGTGCTCGGCGAGTTCGGGCTCGGCAGCAGGCCTTATCCCTATCCCGACCGCTCGGCCTATGCCTCGCGGCTGTTCACCACCGCCTATCGCTCGCAGACCGCGCGCTACAACCGGCTGATCGAGGACATCCGCAACGACGTCAACCGGATCGATCCGTTCTTCGGCACCGCCCGCTACGTCATCGACGTGGACCGCAAGCGCGAAAAGGCCATGGCCTATGTCTCCCAGTTGACGGCGGAGGAGCGCGACAACACGCTCACGCGCATCGCGGAGAATCGCAATATCGTGCTGTGGGTGCAGGGCTCGCTTTCGGAACGCGCCTTGTCCTACAAGATCGCGCTCGAGCGAATGGTGATTGCTGCGCCGTCGCCGGTGGCGGTCGAGGCCGAGCGGGCGCTCACGCTCTTGCAGCAGCGGATCACGAACTATGGGGTCTAAGAGTCCGTTTGAGAATGCATTTTAGTGAGCAATTCGCCTGAGCAGAAGGCTTCCCATGGCGACGTGGATCATGGCCTTTGAGACGTCGATACGCTGCTCGTAGTCGCGCACGAGACGTCGCCAGCGCGTCATCCATGCGAAGG
>CAMAWG010000070.1 GCA_945861855.1 Rhodoplanes serenus | reverse complement strand
CGCTGGGGAGAGGGTTGGGGTGAGGGGGTCTCGGACTCGACGGGGCGTAACCCCTCACCCGGATTGCTTCGCAATCCGACCTCTCCTATGGGAGAGGTGAAGTGAGCGCGTTGCACCGCACTTACCCCCGCGCATCCTCCAGCACCATGTCGGCGCCCTTCTCGGCGATCATGATCGCCGCCGCGTTGGTGTTGCCCGACACCACCGCCGGCATGATCGACGCATCGATGATGCGCAAGCCCGCGAAGCCGCGCACGCGCAGCCGCTCGTCCACCACCGCCTTGCCGTCCTGACCCATGCGGCAGGTGCTGACCGGGTGATAGACGGTCGAGCCGCGGCGGCGGATGTAGTCCAGCAGATCGACGTCGCTCTCGCAGCCCGGCCCGGGCTCGACCTCCTCGGCGATATGCCGCGCCACCGCCGGCGCCTGGACGATCCGGCGCAGCGCCCGCATCCCGGCCACCAGCGTGTCACGGTCCCTCTGCGCGGCGAGGTAGTTCGGATGGATCGCGGGAGCCTCATGCGGGTCGGCCGACCTGATGCGGACATGACCCCGGCTTTCCGGCCGCAGCAGCGTGCAGACGCCGGTGACGCCTGAGAACGGATGCAGCGCGTCGCCGATGTTCTGCACCGAATAGAGCGCGACCGAGCACTGGATGTCCGGCGTCTCCGATGCTGGATGCGCGCGCAGGAAGCAACCGGCCGAGAGCGCCGGGATCGCGAAATAGCCGCGCCGGAACAGCGCGTAGCGCAGCACGGCCGCGGCGCCGCGCGGCCAGTTCCGCACGGCGTCGTTGAGCGAGAGCGGCTCCTTGCAGCGCAAGATGATGCGGGCGAAGTAATGATCGTTGAGATTATCGCCGACGCCGGGCATGTCGGCAACCACGGCAATGCCGTGCGAACGAAGCAACTCGGCGGGCCCGAGCCCCGACAGTTGCAGAAGCTGCGGCGAGTTGAACGCGCCGGACGCGACAAGCACTTCGCCGCTGGCGTGCGCGGTGCGCTCCTCGCCGTTGACGAGATACTGAATTCCAGTGGCGCGCCGTCCGTCGAACAGGATGCGGGTGGCCAGCGCACCGGCCACCACGACGAGATTCGGGCGGCGGCGCGCCGGATCGAGATAGGCCACCGCCGTCGACGAGCGCACGCCGTTCCGCGTCGTGGTCTGATAGAACCCCGCGCCCTCCTGCGCCGCGCCGTTGAAGTCGTCGTTGCGCGGATAGCCGCACTGCTGCGCCGCTTCGACATAGGCCGCGGCGATCGGATGGCGGTCGCGCAGATCGGAGACGCCGAGCGGCCCGCCGGCGCCGCGCCAGTCGTCGGCGCCGCGCTCGTTGTCCTCGGCCTTGCGGAAGTAGGGCAGCACGTCGTCGTAGCTCCAGCCGGTATTGCCCTGCTGCCGCCAATGGTCGAAGTCCTCGGCCTGGCCGCGGATGTAGATCAATCCGTTGATCGAGCTCGATCCGCCCATCACCTTGCCGCGCGGCGCGATGACGTTGCGGCCGTGGCATTCGGGCTGCGGCTCGGTCGTGTAGCACCAGTTGAACCGGCGATCGGTGAACAGCTTGCCGTAGCCGAGCGGAATGCGGAGCCAGGGATGGCGGCTGTCGGGACCGGCCTCCAGCAACAGCACGCGATGGCGCCCGGATTCGGTCAGCCGGTTGGCCAGCACGCAGCCGGCGCTGCCCGCGCCGACGACGATGAAATCGTAGGTGTCGGGGCTGGGCGTCATGCTTTTCGGGGAAGTGCCGGACATGCGATGGTCGACATTAGCCGCTCGCGGGCATGGCGCATTTTGATTGCAGTGATTGCAATGCAATCAATAAGCTGATAAGTTGTTGATTACGATAGCGATTGGGATCATGGCCTCGCTCACCATACGCCAGCTCGACGAGAAATTGAAGAAGCAGCTCCGGTTGCGTGCGGCGCGGAGCGGCCGCTCGGTCGAGGACGAGGTGCGCACCATCCTGCGCGGCGCGGCGGCCGACGCGGAGGCGTTTGCGCCGCCCGCCGCCTCGCCCAAGAACGAGCGCAAGGCCGAAACCGGCGCGCCCCGCGTCCTGCTCATCATCGGCGGCGGCATCGCCGCCTACAAATCGCTCGACCTGATCCGCCGTCTGCGCGAGCGCGGCATCTCGGTGCGCGTGGTGATGACGGATGCGGCGCAAAAATTCATCACGCCGCTATCCGCCGGAACGCTCGCGGGTGAACACCCTTATACCGACCTGTTCGATGCACGTTCGGAGTTCGATGTGGGCCATATCCGGCTTGCTCGAGACCCAAACATCGTTGTTGTGGCGCCGGCCACAGCCAACCTGATGGCGAAGATGGCGAACGGCCTCGCGGACGACCTCGCCTCCGCCGTCCTGCTCGCCACCGACAAAACGATTTTGCTCGCGCCTGCCATGAACCCGAACATGTGGAGCAACAAGGCTACGCAGCGAAACATCGCGCAGCTCAGAGCCGACCAGATTGTTCTCGTCGGCCCGAATGCGGGCGAGATGGCCGAGAGCGGCGAGGCGGGCCTGGGCCGCATGGCCAAGCCGCTGGAGATCGTTGCGGCTGTTCAGGCGCTGCTCGCGGCCGGTTCGGGCGTGCTCGCGGGTGTTCGCATGCTGGTCACGTCGGGACCGACCCACGAGCCGATCGATCCGGTGCGCTATATCGCCAACCGCTCCTCCGGCAAGCAGGGCCATGCCATCGCCGAAGCCGCGGCGAAAGCGGGCGCGAACGTCACGCTCGTGTCCGGTCCGGTCAATGTTCCCGATCCTCGCGGCGTGAACATCGTGAAGGTCGAAAGCGCGCGCGAGATGCTCACAGCGGTCGAGGCGGCGCTGCCCGCCGACGTCGCCGTGTTCGCCGCCGCGGTCGCCGACTGGCGAACATCCACGAACAACCGCGAGAAGATCAAGAAGACCGGCAAGGGCACGCCCGAACTTGCGCTCATCGAAAATCCCGACATCCTCTCCACCGTCGCGCACCGCAAGGCCAAGCGGCCGAAGCTGGTGATCGGCTTCGCCGCCGAGACCGAGCATGTCGTTGAGCATGCAAGGCAAAAGCTCGCGCGCAAGGGCTGCGACTGGATCCTCGCCAATGACGTGTCGCCGGAATCCGGCGTCATGGGCGGCGACATGAACACGATCCATCTCGTCACCGGCGACGGCGTCGAGCATTGGCCGCCGCAATCGAAGAACGAGGTCGCGGCCGCGCTGATCCGGCGGATCGCCGCAACGCTGGACGTGAAGAAATGAAATCGGTGAAGGTCAAAATCACGCGGCTGCCGCACGGCGCCGATCTGCCGCTGCCGGCCTATCAGAGCGCGGGGGCGGCGGGCCTCGATCTCATGGCCGCGGTGCCGGCGGACGCGCCGGTGACGATCGCGCCCGGTGCGCGGGCGCAGATCCCGACCGGCATCGCGATTTCCCTCCCGCACGGGACCGAAGGTCAGGTTCGGCCACGCTCCGGGCTCGCAGCACGGCACGGGATATCGGTGCTGAATACCCCCGGCACGGTCGATGCCGATTACCGCGGAGAAATACAGGTCATTCTTGTGAATTTTGGCGCCGAATCATTCACGGTCGAGCGCGGCCAGAGAATTGCTCAACTGGTCATCGCGCCTGTTTTCCGTGCACAGCTTCTGGAGCAAAAAAATCTGGATAAAACCAAGCGCGGCACGAAAGGCTTCGGTTCGACCGGCAAAGGACCGATTGACAAAATGGCGAAAAGGCGGCGGTAATATCCTGCCGTTATACGGTATAACGAACGCCGGTCCCCCGCATGGCGCTGCTATCCCGCAAGGGCCTCCTCGCGATCGCTGCGGTCATCGACATCGCGCTCCACGGCCGGGGGCGGCCGGTGTCGGCCAAGGCCTTGGCCACCCGCCACAACCTGCCCTCCCGTCATCTTGAGCCGGTGCTGCAGGCCCTGGTGCGCGTCGGCATCCTAAAGGGCATCCGGGGCCCCCGCGGCGGCTATGAGCTGGCGCGCGAGCGCCGCCGCATCACCGCCGACGACATCCTGCGCGCCGCCGGCACCATCGAGGACCTGAGCGATCCCACAGCCAGCGCCGGCTCGACGCTGCTCAACCAGGTGGTGATTCCGGCGGTCGGGCAGGCGGAACGGGCCTTCTCGGCCGCGCTCAGCCGCATCAGCCTCGACGAACTGGTGCGGAAAGCCGAGCCGCTGCGCGACGCCACCGCTTGAATTTCCGCGACGACGGAATGCCAGTTTTTTCCTTCCGAATCATGCGCTTATGCAACACCTCGCGGGCATTGGAATCGTTCACGATCTGGACTCTTTCGGCGCGATTCTCCTTATGCGTAAAGTCCCAATGATTCGTGGGCGGTAGAGCGCACCGCCCGCGCAGGGGCACATCAAGCATGCCGGATTCAACCCCGAGCACAGGCGCGGAACACAGTGCTCATCCGCGAGCATGCGGATTCTTCGCCGTGACAATCCTGTTCACGGCCATGACATCGGCCGCTCACGGCGAGATCGCAGACCCTAACCTTTTTGACGCCTATGTCGACGCCTTCACCGGGCTCAACCGCAACGACATCGCCGCGGTGGTCCTGACCCTCGGCGTGCTGCTGTTCGCCGTGGTCTCCGCGATCATGCTGGTCCGCACCCGTGCCCGCGCGGCCTCCGCCGACGCCGCCTCCCGCGACCAGATCATGGCGCTCAAGGCCGAGCGCGACCGTTTCAACGCGCTGCTCATGTCGGAGCCGCAGATCCTGGTGTCGTGGGCTGCAGCCGACAACGAGCCGGACATCCGGGGCGACATCACGCTCGTCACCGGCGCGGCGATGCCGCAGCGCGCGCTGGCGTTCGGCTCGTGGCTCGATCCTGACAAGGCGCAGGCCATGGAGCATGCGGTCGATGCGCTCCGCGCCCATGGCGAAGGCTTTTCAATGCAGTTGATGACGCTCGCCGGACGCGCCATCGAGGCGGACGGCCGCGCGATCGGCGGTCGGGCGGTGCTGCGGCTGCGCGATGCCAGCGGGCTAAAGCGCGAGCTTACCGAGCTCAACGCGCGCCATGAAAAGCTCGCGCATGACATGGAATCGCTGCGCGGGCTGATCGACGCGCTGCCCTCGCCGGTCTGGGCGCGCGACATCGCAGGCTCCCTGACCTTCGTCAACCCGGCCTATGCGCGCGCGGTGGACGCCAAGGACCCGGCCGACGCGCTGGCGCGCTCGGTGGAGCTGCTCACGCGCGTAACCCGCGACGAGGCGAGCCGCGCGCGGGCCGCCGGCAAGGCCTATGCGGGACGCACGCCCGCCATCGCCGCCGGCTCCAGGCGCAATTTCGACGTGCTCGACGTGCCGACGCGAACCGGCAGCGCCGGCATCGGCATCGACGCCACCGAAGCCGAGGCGATGCGCAGCGAGCTCAACCGCCTCAACGACGCCCATCGCCGCACGCTCGACCAGCTTGCAACCGGGGTCGCCATCTTCACCGCCGACCAGCGGCTGACGTTCTACAACGCCGCCTACCGTTCGCTGTGGGACCTCGACACCGGCTTCCTCGACCAGAACCCGACCGATTCCGCCGTGCTCGACCAGTTGCGTGGATCGCGCAAGCTTCCCGAGGAGAAGGACTTCCGCGAGTGGAAGGCCTATCTGCACGAGGCCTATCGCGCGCCGGAGGCGCGGGAGCATCTCTGGCATCTGCCCGATGGCCGCACCATTCGCGTCGTCACCACGCCCAATCCGCAGGGCGGCGTGACCTACCTGTTCGAGGACGTCACCGAGCGGCTCGACATGGTCCGGCGCTACGACGCGCTGATCCGCGTGCAGGGCGAAACGCTCGACAACCTCGCCGAAGCGGTCGCGGTGTTCGGCAGCGACGGCCGCCTGCGGCTGCACAATCCGGCGTTCGTCGACATGTGGCGGCTGGCGCCGCTGGCGCTCGCCGAACGGCCGCACATCGAGGCGGTGATCGGCTGGTGCAAGCCGCTCTACGACGACGACGCCTTGTGGCGGTCGCTGCACGCGACCGTGACGGCGATCGAAGGCCGCGACGTCGTCAAGAGCCGCCTGGAGCTCCGCAACGGCAGCGTCGCCGATCTGATCACCGTGCCGCTGCCCGACGGCGCCACGCTGGTCGCGTTCCTGGACGTCACCGACACGATCAACGTCGAGCGCGCGCTGCGCGAGCGCAACGAGGCGCTGGAAACCGCCGACGCGCTCAAGGTCGATTTCGTCCACCACGTGTCCTACGAACTGCGCTCGCCGCTCACCAACATCATCGGCTTCGCGCATCTCATGGGCGAGCCGAGCACGGGGGCGCTCAGCACCAAGCAGCGCGAGTATCTCGGCTACATCAACACCTCGACCAACGCGCTGCTCGCGATCATCAACGACATCCTCGATCTCGCCACCATCGACGCCGGCGCGATGCGGCTCAACCTCGGCTCGGTCGATATCCGCCGCACCATGAATGCCGCGGTCGAGGGCATCAAGGATCGCCTGATCAAGGACGAGATCGTGCTCGACATCCGCGCCTCCTCCGACATCGGCAGCTTCGCCGCCGACGAGCGGCGCGTGCGGCAGGTACTGTTCAACCTCCTGGCCAACGCGGTCGGCTTCTCGCCGCCCGGCGCGACCATCACGCTGTCGGCCGAGCGGCGCGCCGACGCCGTCACGTTCACCGTCACCGACAACGGCCCCGGCATCCCGCCCGAGGTGCAGGACCGCGTGTTCGACTGGTTCGAATCGCATTCGCAGGGCTCGGGCCACCGCGGCGCAGGCCTGGGGCTCTCGATCGTGCGCTCGTTCGTCGAGCTGCACGGCGGCACTGTGACGCTCGACTCGGTGGTCGGTCAGGGCACCACGGTGGTGTGCGAGTTCCCCGTGGAGCAGCACGCCGAGCCGCAGCGGAGCGCAGCTTAGTCCTTACGCCTCGGGCTTATCGCGATTTTGCGCGCAGTGGAATATCGCGATAATCGCCACCTCGTCGGCCGAGTGGATGACTTCGTAGACAATGACGTAGGGCAGTCCGACGACGACCCATTCGTACGTTCCCTGCACCCGGCCGTCATGCCCGATGTACGGCAACATTCCGAGACGGTCGGTTGCGGACCGAATACGGGCGGCAACCTCAGTTGCCGCCGGGGATTGTGCCTCTCGATGAAATCGTAAATGTTTTCGATGTCGCGTTGCGCTCGCCATCGATAGCGAACCTTCATAGCCTGCACTTTTTCCAGAGCGCCGCCATCTCCTCATCGGTCGCGTAGCGCTCCTTGCCCGCCGCGAAGTCGGCGCGCCGGCGTTCGACCTCTTCTGCTTGTTCATCCGTCAGGCGATAAGGGCTTGCGTCCTGTTGCTCCATGGCCGCAAGCACTTGCACGGCATCTTCCTGCCGCTTGGGCGGCCACGTCAGCACGCGATCAAGGATTTCTCTGACCTGTTCTTTCGTCATGGAAACATTATACCAGACCGGCCGGCCGGGATCACGATCCCGGATAGCGCAGGCGCAATGGAATGCTGGACTTATCGACCGTCATTCCGGGGCCGGCCGAAAGCCGGAACCCGGAATCCATAACCCCTGTGTTTCAGATACAATCACCGGGAGTATGGATTCCGGATCGCCGCTTCGCGGCGTCCGGAATGACGGTGGAAAGTTCCTAGCCACTAAGGACTGCAATGCTTCCCCTCACCTCCGGCGGATCGAGCTTCACGGTGGCGCTCGCCAACGAGCAGGCCACGGAACGGCTCGTGACCGACATCGCAGCCATGCTGGAGCCCGGCGATCTGGTGACGCTGTCCGGCGACCTCGGCGCCGGCAAGACCACGTTTGCCCGCGCGATGATCCGCAACCTTGCCGACAACCCGGACATCCCCGTTCCGAGCCCTACCTTCACGCTGATCCAGACCTACGATCTGCCGCGCTTTCCGGTGGTGCATGCGGACCTGTACCGGCTGGAGGGGCCGGGCGAACTGGCCGAGCTCGGCTTCGACGATCTGCCGAAGGACGCCGTGGTGCTGCTGGAATGGCCGGACCGGGCGGCCGGCTTCCTGCCGCCCGACCGCCTGGATGTGGCGTTCACGCTGAACCCGCAGGCAGGCCCCGAGGCCCGCAAGGTGCGGATCACCGGCTACGGCGCCTTCGTGTCGCGCGCCGAGCGCATTCCGGCGGTGCGCCGCTTCCTGGATGCCAGCGGCTACGGGCAGGCCGAGCGGCGGCGCATCCAGGGCGACGCCTCGACGCGCTCCTACGAGCGGCTGCGGCTCGGCGAGCAGCGCGCCATCCTGATGAACTCGCCGCGCCGGCCGGACGGCCCGCCGGTGCGCGACGGCAAGCCCTACAGCGCGATCGCGCACCTGGCCGAGGACATCATCCCCTTCGTGGCGATGGCGAACGGCCTGCGCCAGCGCGGATTCTCTGCGCCGCAAATCTATGAGGCCGAGCTCTCCGACGGCCTGCTCATCATCGAGGATCTGGGCGCCGAGCCTGTCGTGGCTGGCGATCCGCCGGCGCCGATCGAGGAGCGCTACGCCGCGGCGGTCGATGCCCTGATCGCGCTGCACAGCCAGGAGCTGCCCGGCGCGATCCCGGTCGCGCCCCATGTCATCCACGTGCTGCCGACCTACGACATCGACGCCTATCTGATCGAGGCCGAGCTGCTGCTCGACTGGTATCTGCCGCGGCGCGGCGTTGCGGTGAGCGATGCAGTCCGCGCCGACTATGTCGCGCTGTGGGCCGATGCGCTGCAGATGGCGGTGGAAGCCGAGGCCACATGGGTGCTGCGCGACTTCCATTCGCCCAACCTGATCTGGCTGCCCGAGCGCCAGAACGTCGCGCGGGTCGGCCTGCTCGACTTCCAGGACGCCATGATGGGTCCGGCCGCCTACGATCTTGCCTCGCTGCTGCAGGATGCCCGCGTCGACGTGCCGGAGCTGCTGGAGGTCTCCCTGCTCGGCCACTACGTCCGCAGCCGCAGCGAAAGCGACGCCGGTTTCGAGCCGGCCGATTTCATCAGGCTCTACGCCACGCTGGCCGCGCAGCGCGCCTCGAAAATCCTGGGTATCTTTGCGAGACTCGACCGCCGCGACGGCAAGCCGCAGTACCTCCGACACATCCCGCGGGTATGGGGCTATCTGCAGCGCTCGCTGGCGCATCCGGCGCTGGCGATGCTGCAGGACTGGTACAGCCTCAACGTGCCGGCGCCGGAGTCCGAACCGGCGCCGCCGCAAAGCTAGAACGGGAGCGCAATGGCGAAATCCCCCCGCACCGCGATGGTGCTTGCCGCAGGACTCGGCGAGCGGATGCGGCCGCTGACCGAAAGCATGCCGAAGCCGCTGGTTCCGGTCGCGGGCAAGCCGCTGATCGATCATGTGCTGGATCGCCTCGCCGCGGCGGGAGTCGAGCGCGCGGTGGTCAACGTGCATTACCTGGCCGATCTGCTCGAACGGCACCTCAAGAGCCGCACCGCGCCGCAGATCGTGATTTCGGACGAACGCGAGACGCTGCTCAACACCGGCGGCGGCGTGGTCAAGGCGCTGCACGCGATCGGCGGCGAGCCGTTCATCCACGTCAACTCCGACACGATCTGGATCGACGGCGTAAAGCCCAATCTGGAGCGGCTGGCCGAAGCGTTCGATCCGGCCCGCATGGACGCGCTGCTGCTGCTGGCTCCGGTCGCCACGAGCGTCGGCTACGCCGGCCGCGGCGACTTCACCATGGCTGCCGACGGGCGGCTCACGCGGCGCCCGGAGCGCGATGTCGCGTCCTTCGTCTATGCCGGCGCGGCGATCCTGCGGCCCGAGTTGTTCAGGGACGCGCCGGACGGGGCCTTCCCGCTGACGGCGCTGTTCAATCGCGCCGAGGCGGCCGGCCGATTGCACGGGCTCCGCCTCGAAGGCGTGTGGATGCACGTCGGCACGCCGGAGGCCATTGCGGAAGCCGAGGCCGCGATCAAGGCGAGCGCGGCGTCATAGTTCAGCGTCATTCCGGGGCGCGCCGAAGGCGCGAACCCGGAATCCATAGCCCCTGTCTATAATCATGAGCACAGGGAGTATGGATTCCGGATCGCCGCTACGCGGCGTCCGGAATGACGCCGCACCCGCTGGCCTTATCAACAGCAGGACTTATCTCTAGCGACTCGGTCGATACCGGATCGCGCGCACGGGCGTGCGATGACACAATGCAATCACCATGGCCCCCGAACCCCGCGTCTTCACCATTCCGGCTTCGGCGCCGTTCCTGCCGACGCTGATCGCGGCGTTGATGGACGACCGCCTGGGGCTCGGCTTCAAGCCCGGCGACGATCCGCTGGCGCTCGCCGCGGTGACGATCTATCTGCCGACCCGGCGCGCCTGCCGGCTGGCGCAGAAAATCTTCCTCGACGTTCTCAAGTGCGACGCGGCGATCCTGCCGCGCATCGTGCCGGTGGGTGACGTCGATGAGGACGAGCTTGCTTTCGCCGAGGCAGCAACGGGCGGCACGGCGCTCGATCTGCCGCCCGCGCTCATGGGACTTGAGCGCTCCGCACCGCTCGCCCACATCATCCTGAAATGGGCCGATACAATCGCCCCGCGCGACAGCGAGCAGGCGCCGCTGATCGCCAACAGCCCGGTGGCGGCGCTGGCGCTCGCGGAGAACCTCGCCCGCCTGATGGACGACATGGCGACCCGGCAGGTGAGCTGGGACAAGCTCGACGATCTGGTGCCGGAGGAGCTGGACCGGTACTGGGAGCACACGCTCGATTTCCTGAAATTCATCCGCACACATTGGCCTACGATCCTCGCGGAACGGGGCTGCATCGAGCCGGCCGAGCGCCGCGACAGGCTGATCGCCGCCGAGGCGAAGCGGCTTGAGACCGGCACCGGTCCGGTGATCGCAGCGGGCTCCACCGGGTCGATTCCGGCGACCGCGACGCTGCTCGCCACCATCGCCCGATTGCCGCAAGGCGCGGTGGTGCTGCCCGGCCTCGACACCGATCTCGACGAAGCGACATGGGATTTGATCGCGGGGAGCGACACGGAGCCCGCACACGGCCACGCGCAATTCGCGATGGCGGCGCTGTTGCAACGCATCGGGATCGTGCGTGAGGCGGTGGTTGCGCTGAAAACGCCCGAGCCGCATGGCCGCGAGCGTCTGGCGTCGGAAGCGCTGCGGCCGGCCGCCGCGAGCGAGGTCTGGCAGCAGCGCCTGACGCAGGCCGATTTCGCCGCGGGTGCCGACACGGCGCTCGAAAGCATCGCGGCGATCGAGGCCGCGAATGCCGAGGAGGAGGCGCTGGCCATTGCCGTGGCGTTGCGCGAGGCGATGGAGACTCCGGCCAAGACCGCCGCGCTGGTGACGCCGGACCGGGCGCTCGCCCGCCGCGTGCTGGCAGCGTTGGCGCGCTGGAACGTGCCGGTGGACGATTCCGGCGGCGACGCCTTGCCCGATACGCCTGCGGGGGTGTTCGCGCGGCTCGCCGCCGAGGCCGCGCTGGAAGGATTGCCGCCCGTGACGCTGCTCGCCCTGCTGAAGCATCCGGCGTGCAAATTTGACGCAAGCGCCATCTCGACGCTGGAGCGTGCGATCCTGCGCGGGCCCCGGCCGAAGGCGGGGAGCGCCGGGCTCGCGCATGCGCTGCAGACTTTCCGTGGCGAGCATGGAAAGGCGCTGCGCAAGGAGTCGTCGTCGATGCATCGCTCCGATCCGCGCCTCGCGCTCACCAACGCGGAGCTCGACGCCGCAGCCGATCTGGCCGCGAAGCTCCAATCGGCACTGGCGCCGCTGGAGTCGCTGCCGCTCCAGCCGCAGCCATTTGCGGAGATTGCGCGGCGTCACGCCGAGGTCATCGCGGCGCTCGGCGGCATGACGCTGGAGCTGGCCGAGGCGTTCGACGATATCGCCAAGGCCGGCGCGCTCGACGTCGCGCCGCGGGACTATGCCGAGCTGTTCCATGCCGCCATTGCCGATCGGAATGTTCGCCGGCCCGAGGCGGACGTGCGGGTGCGCATCTACGGCGCGATCGAATCGCGGCTGCAGTCGGTCGACCGCGTGGTGCTGGGCGGCCTGGTCGAAAGCGTGTGGCCGCCGGAGACGCGGGGCGATCCCTGGCTCAGCCGCCCAATGCGACGAGAACTGGGCCTCGACCTGCCGGAGCGGCGCATCGGCCTCTCGGCGCACGATTTCGCGCAGGCTTTGGGCGCGCCCGAGGTGTTTCTCACCCGCGCGGCGAGGCAGGGCGGCGCGCCGACCGTCGCCTCGCGGTTCGTGCAGCGGCTCGCCGCGGTCGCGGGCGAGAAGCGCTGGAACGCGGCGCTTTCGCGCGGCGCGCGCTATACGACGCTGGCCCGAAAGCTTGACGAGACCGCCGCGGCCAAACCCGCCGAGCGGCCAGAGCCCCGGCCGCCGCTCGCGTCCCGGCCGCGCCAGCTCAGCGTCACCGAGATCGAGCACTGGCTGCGCGATCCCTACACGATCTACGCCAGGCATGTGCTCAAGCTTCAGCCGCTCGACGGCATCGACACCGCGCCGGGCGCGGCCGACCGCGGCACGGTGATCCACGACACCATCGGCGAGTTCGCCAGGACCTACCCCAAGACCATGCCCGACGATCCGGTGCGGATGATGACCGAGATCGGCGCCCGGCATTTCGCTCCGCTGGCGGATTATCCCGAGGCGCGCGCATTCTGGTGGCCACGCTTCCTGCGCATCGCCGAATGGTTCCCTCGTTTCGAGACCAACCGGCGCGCCAACCTCAAAACCTTCGATGCGGAGATCGGCGGCAGTTTCGTTATCCCTTTTGCTAACGACGAGTTCAAGCTGACGGTGCGGGCCGACCGCATCGAATGCCTGGCCGACAGACGCTACGCCATCATCGACTACAAGACCGGCGCGCCGCCGACCGAGCCGCAGGTGCGCACCGGGCTTTCGCCGCAGCTCACGCTCGAAGCCGCGATCCTGCGCCAAGGCGGGTTCAAGCCCATTCCGGCGGGCGGCACCGTTGCCGAGCTTGTCTATGTGCGGCTGCGCGGCGGCGCCGAGGCGGGCGAAGAGATGCCGATCCGATTCAAGGAGGGAACGAGCGACGAGCACGCCGATCATGCGCTCGCCCGGCTGACCGGGCTCATTGCCCGGTTCGCCGATCCATCGACGCCCTACTATTCGCTGCTGCATCCGATGTGGACGACGCATTACGGCACCTACGACCATCTCGCGCGCGTGCAGGAATGGTCGCTGACCGGCGGCGCCGTCGAGAATGGCGGCGGCGAATGAGCAAGCCGCGCGTCATTCCGCCCCAGGTCATCGAACTGCAGACCGGCGCATCCGATCCGGACCGCTCGGCCTGGGTCGCGGCAAACGCGGGCTCGGGCAAGACGCATGTGCTGGCGCAGCGCGTGATCCGCCTGCTGCTGTCGGGCGTCGATCCCGCGCGCATCCTGTGCATCACCTTCACCAAGGCCGCCGCCGCCAACATGGCGAACCGCGTGTTCGACGATCTGCGGGCCTGGACGGTGCTCGACGACGCCGCGCTCGATGCGGCCATTCTCCGGACCGGCCTGAAACGGATCGAGTCGCGGCACCGCATCCGCGCGCGGCAATTGTTCGCGCTGGCGCTGGAGACGCCCGGCGGATTGAAGGTGCACACGATCCACGCCTTCTGCACGCAGCTGCTTCACCTGTTTCCGTTCGAGGCCAATGTCGCGGCGCGCTTCGAGGTGCTCGACGAGGCCACCGAACACCAGATGCTGGAGAAGCTGAGCCTCGACGTGATGCTGAAGGCCGCGAACGCGCCGGACAGCCCGCTCGGCCGGGCGCTGGCCCAGGCGGTGCTTGCGGCCGCCGACGTGACATTCCGCGACATGGTGCGCGATGCGATCCACAAGCGCGACAAGCTGACCCAATGGGTCGAGAGCGCGGGCGGCGTGCCGCAGGCGATGGCGCAGTTGTCGCAGACGCTCGGCGTCGGACCGGACGACACCGTCGGCGCTGTCGAGGCGGAATTCTTCGATGCCACGCTGATCGCCGAGTCCGAATGGCCGGAGGTTGCGGCGGCGCTCGCGGCGGGATTGAAGACCGACCAGGAACAGGGCCGGCGCTTCGGCGCGATCAAGGCGCTTATCGGAAAGAACCGGCTCGACACCTATCTGTCGATCTTCTGCACGGCCAAGCTCGAACCGCGCAAGAACATCGTCACCAAGACCATTCAAACCGATCATCCGTCGCTGTTTCAGCGCCTGATCGCCGAGCAATCGCGCGTCTGCGCCTTGCTGGACCGCAAGCGCGCAGTCGAGACGCGCGACCGCAGCGCCGCGCTGTTCACGATCGCCTATGCCGTGATCGCGCGCTTCCGCGCCGAGAAGAACCGTCAGGGAAAGCTCGACTACGAGGACCTGATCGACAAGACGCTCGCGCTGCTCAACAACGTGTCGGCCGCCTGGGTGCATTACAAACTCGACAGCGGCATTCATCACGTGCTGATCGACGAGGCGCAGGATACGAGCCCGAAGCAGTGGGAGATCGTGAAAGCGCTGGTCGAGGAATTCTTCGCCGGAGCGGGCGCGCACGACCGGTCGCGCACGATCTTCGCGGTCGGCGACGAGAAGCAGTCGATCTTCTCGTTCCAGGGCGCGGCGCCGCGCGAATTCGACGCAATGCGCAGGCACTTCAAGGGGGCCCACGAACGGGCTTCGCTCGAATTCGTCTCGACCGAATTCAAGCATTCGTTCCGCTCCGGCGAGACCGTGCTGGGAGCGGTGGACACGGTGTTCGCGCAGGCCGAAGCCTATGCCGGGCTCACCGCCGATCCGGTGGCACCGGTTCATGTGGCGCTGCCGGAAGCAGCTCCGGGCCTCGTGGAAATCTGGGAGCTGTCGACATCCGAGGAGCGCAACGCCGTCGAGCCCTGGGATGCGCCGTTCGACCTTCAGAACGCGGCGAGCGGCGTGGTCAAGCTCGCGCGTCGCATCGCCCATCACGCGGCGGCCTGGCAGCGCCAGGGCCGAAGGCCGAAGGACGTTCTCATCCTGGTGCGGCGGCGCGGGGCGCTGTTCGAGGCGATCATCCGCGCCTTGAAGAACGAGCACATCCCGGTCGCCGGCGCCGACCGGCTGGTGCTGACCGAGCACATCGCGGTGATGGACCTGATGGTGCTGGCCGACGCGCTGCTGCTGGCGGAGGACGATCTGGCGCTGGCGACGGTGCTCAAGAGCCCCTTGTTCGGGATCGGCGAGGACGAGCTGTTCAAGCTTGCCTGGGATCGCAAGGGCAGCCTGCGGTCATCACTGCGCGCGCTGCGGCCCGATCTGGCGGCGCAGCTCGATGCCATCGGCGAGCAGGCGCGGCGGTTGACGCCGTTCGCCTTCTACGCGGAATTGCTGGGCGCGGGCGGCGGGCGGCGGAAAATCCTGGGCCGTCTCGGCCATGAAGCCAACGACGCACTCGACGAATTTCTCAACCTCGCGCTCGACTACGAGCGCGCGGAAACACCCTCGCTGCAGGACTTCGTCGCCTGGATGCGCGCAGCCGAATCTGAGGTGAAGCGCGACATGGAGATGGCGCGCGACGAGGTGCGGGTGATGACGGTGCACGGCGCCAAGGGACTCGAAGCGCCGATCGTGATCCTCGCCGACACCACGACGCCGCCGCAGGGCTGGCATCCGCCGAAGCTACTCGCCCTGCCGCCGCAGAACGCAGCGCCCGGCACGCCCGACCGGCTGGTCTGGGCCGGGCCGAAGGGCAACGACGTGGGCGCGATGTCCGATGCGCGCGAAACCGCGCTCGGCGACGCGCGCAACGAATACCGGCGGCTGCTCTACGTCGCGATGACGCGGGCGATCGACCGGCTGATCGTGTGCGGCGTCGACAGCGCGCGAAAGCGTCCCGAGGGTTGCTGGTACGATCTGGTGCGCGGCGCGCTCGAAGGAGCCTGCGTGAAGGAGATGGCCGACGACGGCGCGGGCGAGGTGTGGCGCTACCGCAAGGGACTCGATGCGCCGGTCGTTGCCGCAGCGGAGAAGGAGCCGGCTCCGTCGGTCGTGACGCTGCCGGACTGGCTCAAGGGCGGCATCAAGGGCGAGCCCGCCCGCGCTGCTCCGATCAAGCCTTCGGGCTTCGTTGACGATCCCGAAGCCGTGGAGCTGTTCCGTCCGGGGCAGGCGCGGAAGCACGCGCTCCAGCGCGGCAACATCGTGCACCGGCTGATGCAGTCGCTGCCCGACATTCCCAGGGAGGCGCGAGCCGCGGCCGCGCACAGCCATATCGCGCGACGAGGCCAGGATTTCAGCGAGGCCGAGCGCGACGAGATCGCAAGCCAGGTGCTGGCCGTGCTCGACGATCCGCGCTTTGCCGATTTGTTCGCGCCGGGCAGCCGGGCCGAGGTTCCCATCGTCGGCCGCATCGGCGGCGAACTGGTCAACGGCGTGATGGACCGGCTGGTGGTTGCGCCCGACGCGATCCAGATCGCCGACTACAAGACCAATCGATTGGTGCCGCGAAGCCTCGCCGAAATGCAGATTCGCTATCAACGCTATATCAAGCAGCTAGCGCTCTATCGCGCGGTGCTGATGCAGCTTTATCCAGACCGGCCTGTTCGGGCCGCTTTGGTGTGGACGGCTGTTCCTCAATTAACGGAAATCCCCGCAGAATCCCTGGATGCGGCCCTCGCCGCCCTCACCACCCCGTGATGCCGCCTTGACGCTCCGGGGCAGCGTCCATACGTTCCCGGCTCCCCGGGGTTGATCTTTTTCCCGATTCGAAAACGAGGTGTCCCATGGCCGTTGGCAAGGTGTCCGACGCGAGCTTCGAGGCCGAAGTGCTGAAGGCGACCGGCCCGGTCGTCGTCGATGTCTGGGCCGAGTGGTGCGGGCCCTGCCGCATGATCGCGCCGGCGCTGGAAGAGATCGCGGGCACGCTCGGAGACAAGGTCAAGATCGTCAAGCTCAACGTCGACGAGAACCCGGGCGTCGCGTCGAAGTACGGGATCATGTCGATCCCGACGCTGATGATCTTCAAGAACGGCGAGATGGCCGCGCGCCAGGTCGGCGCCGCGCCGAAGCAGAAGCTCGAGCAGTGGATCACCACCGCGGTGTGATTTCCTGCTGAATGGGTTTTGAACGATGGCCGGCCAAAAGCCGGCCATTTCGTTTGCAGCCAAGCATAGAGGCTCGTGTCCCGGGCGCAGTGCAGCACGAAGCGCGATAGCGCGAAGTGATGCGCTGCAGACCCGGGACCCCGGTGTATTCAGTTCAAAGCAACCGGGGTCCCGCATCTGCGGTGCACCGCTAACGCGCTGCACCGCGTGCGGGACACGCAAGCGCGGCCCTACACCGGCGGCGTGCCGTTCAGCGCCAGGACCTCGCCCGCTAGATAAAGCGAGCCGGTGATCAGGATGCGCGGCGCGGGGGCAAGATCGAGCCGCACGACCGCGGCCAGCGCCGCTTCGAGCGTGTCGCGGCTCTCCGCCGGAATGCCGACGCCGCGCGCGATGTCGACCAGCGTCTCCGCTGGAATGGTCTTGTCCTGCCGCGGCACCGGCACAGCGATGACGCGGCGGGCGAGGCCTGCGAAGTTGCTGAGAAATCCCGCGCTGTCCTTGGTGGCGAGCATGCCGACGATCAGCACGAGCGGGCGCGGCACACGCTCCTCGATGTCGCCCAGCGCCGCCGCCACCGCGCGGGCGCCGTCGGCATTGTGGCCGCCGTCGAGCCAGAGCTCACTTTCCGGCGGCGCCAGCGCCTTGAGCCTGCCCTGCGTGAGACGCTGCATCCGCGCCGGCCATTCTGCCCTGGCGATGCCCGCCTCGAAGGCGGCAAGCGGCAGCGCCAGGCCGGCAGCGCGGAGCGCTGCAATGGCGGTGCCGGCGTTGTCGATCTGGTGGCGGCCGATCAGCTTCGGCAGGGCCAGGTCGAGCAGGCCGTCGTCGTCCTGATAGACCAGCCGCCCGCGCTCGCCGTGCACACTCCAGTGCTCGCCGCAGACGCGGAGCGGCGCGCGCACGCGCTTGGCCTCATTCTCGATGACGGTGAGCACCGCATCGGACTGCGGCGCGACCGCCGCCGGCACGCCGCGCTTGAGGATCGCAGCCTTCTCGGCGGCGATCTTCTCGATGGTGTCGCCGAGAAATTCCAGATGATCCATGGACACCGGCGCGATCGCGCAGGCAAGCGGCTTCTCGATCACGTTGGTGGCGTCGAGCCTTCCGCCGAGGCCGACCTCAAGCAGGGTCACGTCGGCGGGATGGCGCGAGAACAGCAGGAAGGCAGCGGCGGTCTCGATCTCGAACACCGTGATCGGCTCGGCGCCGTTGGCGCGCTCGCATTCCTCAAGCACGGCGGCGAGCGTCTCGTCGGTAACGAGTTGGCCTCCGCCCGGCGCGCCGAGGCGGAAGCGCTCGTTGAAGCGCACCAGATGCGGCGAGGTGTAGACATGGACGCTGCGGCCCGCCGCCTCCAGCACCGCGCGCATGAAGGCGATGGTCGAGCCCTTGCCGTTGGTGCCGGCGACGTGGATCACCGGCGGCAGCCGCCGCTCCGGGTGCCCGAGCTTGTCGAGGAGGCGCTGGATGCGGTCGAGCGACAGATCGATCCGCTTCGGATGCAGCGACAGCAGCCGGGCTATGATGGGCTCGTATGCGCTCATGCGCTTGCCGCGCCGCTCAAGCCTGCGCGGTCCAGGTCACCGGCGCGGGCAGCGGCAGCTCCAGCGGCAAGGCGAGACGTTCCGGCGGCCTCGCGGTCTTGGTCAGCACCCGGCACAGCTCGGCGAGAGTCCCGCGCAATTTGTGGCGGTGCACCACCATGTCCACCATACCGTGGTCGCGCAGATATTCCGATTTCTGGAAGCCTTCGGGCAATTTCTCGCGAATGGTCTGCTCGATCACCCGCGGTCCGGCGAAGCCGATCAGCGCGCCGGGCTCGGCGATGTGCACGTCGCCCAGCATGGCGTAGGAGGCAGTGACGCCGCCGGTGGTCGGATTGGTGAGCACGACGATGTAGGGGCGCTTGGCGTCGCGCAGCATCTGCACCGCGACGGTGGTGCGCGGAAGCTGCATCAGCGACAGGATGCCCTCCTGCATGCGCGCGCCGCCGGATGCGGCGAACATGATGAAGGGCGTGCCGCGGTCGACCGCGGTCTCAAGCCCGGCGATCACCGCCTCGCCCGCCGCCATGCCGAGCGAGCCGCCCATGAAGTCGAAGTCCTGCACGGCGACGGTGACCGGCGTGCCTTCGAGCTTGCCGAGGCCCACCTTGATGGCGTCGGTGAGCCCGGTCTTCGTGCGCGCATCCTTGAGGCGGTCGGCGTAGCGCCGCTCGTCGCGGAATTTCAGCGGATCGATCGAGCCGGTGCGCACCGCGATGTCGAGCCAGGTCCCCCCGTCGAAGATCGACTTCAGCCGCGCCACCGCGCCCATGCGCATGTGGTAGTTCGAGCTCGGGATGACGAACTGGTTCGACTCGACGTCCTTGAAGAACACGAGCTGGCCGGTCTCCGGACACTTGATCCAGAGATTTTCCGGCGAATCGCGCCGGTTCAGGAAATTCCGGATTTTCGGGCGGACGACGTTGGAAATCCAGTTCATGGCCGTGAGCCTAGCATCGAATTGCGGCTATTTCTGCTTCGCGCCGCGCACGCCCTTGGCGAGTTCCGCCACCAGGCCCGTCACCGCCTTGACCGTGCGCGCGGTCGCCTTGCCGTTCCTGCCGAGGCTGTCCTTCACAGCGTTCACCAACGCCGAGCCGACCACCACGCCCTCGGCGCCTTGCGCGATGGCGCGCGCCTGCTTCGCCGTCCGCACGCCGAAGCCGACCGCCACCGGCAACTTGGTATGACGCTTGATGCGCGTCACCGCCGCGTGAACCTTGTCCGCGTCGGGCGCGGCCGATCCGGTGATGCCGGTGATCGAGACGTAATAGACGAAGCCCGAGGTGTTCGCGAGCACCGCCGGCAGCCGCTTGTCATCGGTGGTGGGCGTCGCGAGACGGATGAAACTCAGTCCGGCCTTGAGCGCGGGGAGGCAAAGCTCTTCGTCCTCCTCTGGCGGCAGGTCCACCACGATGAGACCGTCGACGCCGGCGGACTTCGCGTCGGCGAGAAATTTCGTCACGCCGTAGATGTAGATCGGGTTGTAGTAGCCCATCAGCACGATCGGCGTCGCCGCGTCGCCCTTGCGGAACGCGCGGATCATGCCGAGCGTCTTGATCATGGTCTGGCCGGCGTTGAGTGCGCGCAGCCCCCCGGCCTGGATCGCCGGGCCGTCCGCCATCGGATCGGTGAACGGCATGCCGAGCTCGATCACGTCGGCGCCGGCCTTGGGCAGCGCCTTCAGAATCTCCAGCGACGTTTTCGGATCGGGATCGCCCGCCATCGTGAAGGTGACGAGCGCCGCGCGGCCTTCGCGCTTCAGAGCGGCGAAGCGTTGATCGATGCGGGTTTGGGTCATTTGCGGGAACGCGGCGTGGTGTCGGCGAGCGGCATGATCTTCTGGTTGCGCTCTTTCATTTCGGCCATGCGGATGTTGATGGTGCCGACCATGATCAGGGCCAGCATGCCGACGACATAGAACCACTCCTTGCCGGTGATCGGCATGCCGCCCGCGAACAGCCGCGCCTTGAGGAAGTAGACGATATAGACGACGCCGACGACCACCAGCGTCCAGCCGGTACGGCCCTGACGGCGCATGCCGCTCCACCAGGCATAGAAGCGGATCAAAGCCTGCCCCCGAGATGCTTGTCCCCCAAGTGCTTGGCGACGCTTTCGAGATCCTTGTCGCCGCGGCCGGAGAGGTTGACCACCATCAGGTGATCCGCGGGCTTGTTCGGCGCGATCTCGCCGAGCTTGGCCAGCGCGTGGCAGGGCTCCAGCGCCGGGATGATGCCTTCGAGCCGGCTGCAGAGCTGGAACGCCGCGAGCGCTTCCTTGTCGGTCGCGGAGAGAAATTTCACCCGGCCGAGATCGGCGAGCCAGGCGTGCTCCGGCCCGATGCCGGGATAGTCGAGGCCGGCCGAGATCGAATGCGCCTCCTCGATCTGGCCGTCGTCGTCCATCAGGAGATAGGTGCGGTTGCCATGCAGCACACCGGGGCGGCCGCCCGCGACAGAGGCGGCATGCTTCTTCTTCAGACCGTGACCGGCCGCCTCGACGCCGTAGATTTCCACGCTGCGCTCGTCGAGAAACGGATGGAACAGGCCCATGGCGTTCGAGCCGCCGCCGATGCAGGCGATGAGCGAGTCCGGCAGCCGGCCTTCGGCCTCCTGCATCTGCGCGCGGGTCTCTTCGCCGATGATGCATTGGAAATCACGCACCATCATCGGATAGGGATGCGGGCCCGCGACCGTGCCGATCAGATAGTAGGTCGAATCGACGTTCGTCACCCAGTCGCGCAGCGCTTCATTCATGGCGTCTTTGAGCGTGCGCGAGCCCGAGGTGACCGGCACCACCTCGGCGCC
>CAMAWG010000069.1 GCA_945861855.1 Rhodoplanes serenus | reverse complement strand
CCGATCGTAAATGCGCAATAAAATTACTCTCGTGGCCGTTAGCAGGCGCACCGCCGGGGGTGGCTAACCCACCCTCGATACGGCGGTGCGCAGCAGGGGCCCTCGCGGCCCTTTTTGATTCCAGAAGCGGTTTTCGGGCGAACAGCGACTGAGCGGAGCGGACGATGACGACAGAAATGACCGGTGCCGAAATGGTGATCGAGGCGCTCGCCGACCAGGGCGTGCAGCACGTCTTCGGCTATCCGGGCGGAGCGGTGCTGCCAATCTATGACGCGATCTTCCAGCAGCAGCGGGTCCAGCACATCCTGGTGCGCCACGAGCAGGGCGCGGTGCATGCCGCCGAAGGCTACGCGCGCTCGACCGGCAAGGTCGGCTGCGTGCTGGTCACCTCGGGCCCCGGCGCCACCAATGCCGTCACCGGGCTCACCGATGCGCTCTGCGACTCGATTCCGCTTGTGGTCATCACCGGGCAGGTGCCGACGCATCTGATCGGCAACGACGCCTTCCAGGAGTGCGACACAGTCGGCATCACCCGGCCGTGCACCAAGCACAACTACCTGGTGAAGAACATCGAGGACCTGTCGCGCGTGCTGCACGAGGCGTTCCACATCGCCTCGAGCGGCCGGCCGGGGCCGGTGGTGGTCGATATCCCGAAGGACATCCAGTTCGCCAAGGGCACCTATTCGAAACCGACCCAGGAGTTCCAGCATCAAGGCTACAAGCCCAGGCTCAAGGGCGATTCCAACCGGATCAGGCAGGCGGTCGAACTGATGGCGCGCGCCAAGCGGCCGCTGTTCTACACCGGCGGCGGCGTCGTCAACTCCGGCCCTCGCGCGAGCGCGCTCCTGCGCGAACTGGTGAAGCTCACCGGCTTTCCCATCACCTCGACCCTGATGGGGCTCGGCGCCTATCAGGCCTCCGATCCGCAGTGGCTCGGCATGCTCGGCATGCACGGCACCTGGGAGGCGAACTGGTCGATGCACGACTGCGATCTGATGATCTGCATCGGCGCGCGCTTCGACGACCGCATCACCGGCCGGCTCGACGCCTTCGCGCCCGGCTCGACCAAGATCCACGTCGATATCGATCCCTCGTCGATCAACAAGAACGTCAAGGTCGACGTGCCGATCATCGGCGACTGCGCCCATGTGCTGGAGGACATGCTTGCGGTCTGGCGCGCCAGCAAGGCACAGCCCGACAAGAAGGCGCTGGGCGACTGGTGGAAGCAGATCGACACGTGGCGGGCGCGCAAATCGCTCGCCTACAAGAATTCCAACACCGTCATCAAGCCGCAATACGCGATCCAGCGGCTGTTCGAGCTGACCCGCGACCGCGACACCTACATCACGACGGAGGTGGGCCAGCATCAGATGTGGGCGGCGCAGTTCTACCGCTTCGAGGAGCCGAACCGCTGGATGACCTCCGGCGGCCTCGGCACCATGGGCTACGGCCTGCCGGCTTCGGTCGGCGTGCAACTCGCGCACCCGAAATCGCTGGTCATCGACATCGCCGGCGAGGCCTCGGTGCAGATGACCATGCAGGAGGTCTCGACCGCGGTGCAGTACCACCTGCCGATCAAGGTCTTCATCATCAACAACCAGTACATGGGCATGGTGCGGCAGTGGCAGGAATTGCTGCACGGCGGCCGCTACGCCGAGAGCTACAGCCATTCGCTGCCGGATTTCGTCAAGCTCGCCGAGGCCTATCGGGCGGTCGGCATCCGCTGCGAGCGGCCGGGCGATCTCGATGGCGCGATCAAGGAGATGATCGACGTCGACCGGCCGGTGTTGTTCGATTGCGTGGTCGACCAGAACGAGAACTGCTTCCCGATGATCCCGTCCGGCCGCGCCCACAACGAGATGATCCTGGGCGACAGCGGCGAGAGCGTCGAGGACGCGGTCACCGAAGAAGGCAAGATGATGGTTTAGGGCCTCTCCTGGCCTCATCCTGAGGAGCATCGCGAAGCGATGCGTCTCGAAGGATGGGGCCGCCCTTGACCCTTCGAGACGCGGTCCTTCGGACCGCTCCTCAGGATGAGGGCGGAGCAAGCGTATTGCGTGAGTTGCGTCAGCAAGGACAAACGATGAGTTCCACCTCCCACTACCCCGCCGCGCCCGCCGCGCAAGGCATCGAATCCCACCCCCTGTCGGTGATCGTCGACAACGAGCCCGGCGTGCTGGCGCGCGTGATCGGCCTGTTCTCCGGACGCGGCTACAACATCGACTCGCTCACCGTGTCGGAGACCGAGCACGAGAAGCACCTGTCCCGCATCACCATCGTCACCCGCGGCACGCCGATGGTGATCGAGCAGATCAAGAACCAGCTCGAGCGGCTGGTGCCGATCCATCGCGTGGTCGACATGACGGTGGCGGGCCCCTCGATCCAGCGCGAGCTTGCCATGATCAAGGTGCGCGGCACCGGCGAGCCCCGGGTCGAGGCGCTGCGGCTGGCGGACGCGTTCCGCGCCCGGGTCATCGACGCCGGCACCGAGAGCTTTGTGTTCGAGATCACCGGCGCGAGCGACAAGATCGACAGCTTCATCAACCTGATGCTGCCGCTCGGCCTGGTCGAGGTGTCCCGCACCGGGATCGTGGCGATCGCGCGGGGGCCCGAGGCGATGTGACTTTATGGACTGCCGGGCTTGTCCCGGCGGGCCATTGCACCTAGAAGCACCACGGGAAAATCAATGGGCCGGAAAGCGGCCAAATAAAAGAGACAAGTAGGGGTAAGTATCATGCGTGTTTATTACGACCGCGACGCCGACCTGAACCTGATCAAGGGCAAGAAGGTCGCCGTCGTCGGCTACGGCAGCCAGGGCCACGCCCACGCGCTCAACATGCGCGACAGCGGCGTGAAGGACGTGGTCGTCGCGCTGCGCAAGGGCTCGCAGGGCGTCAAGAAGGCCGAGGGCGAGAAGCTCAAGGTCATGGAGGTCGCCGAGGCTGCCAAGTGGGCCGACGTGATGATGATGCTCACCCCCGACGAATTGCAGGGCGACATCTACCGCGAGCATCTGCACGCCAACATGAAGAACGGCGCGGCGCTGATGTTCGCCCACGGCCTCAACGTGCATTTCAACCTGATCGAGCCGCGCGCCGACCTCGACGTGCTGATGATCGCGCCCAAGGGCCCCGGCCACACCGTGCGCTCGGAGTATCAGCGCGGCGCGGGCGTGCCGTGCCTCGTTGCGATCCACAAGGACGCCTCGGGCAACGCCCACGACCTCGGTCTGTCCTATGCCTCGGCGATCGGCGGCGGCCGGGCCGGCATCATCGAGACCACCTTCAAGGAGGAGTGCGAGACCGATCTGTTCGGCGAGCAGGCGGTGCTGTGCGGCGGTCTGGTCGAGCTGATCAAGGCCGGCTACGAGACCCTGTGCGAGGCCGGCTACGCGCCGGAGATGGCGTATTTCGAATGCCTGCACGAGGTGAAGCTGATCGTCGACCTGATCTACGAGGGCGGCATCGCCAACATGAACTATTCGATCTCCAACACCGCGGAGTACGGCGAATACGTTTCCGGCCCGCGCGTGATTACGCCGGAGACCAAGGCGGAGATGAAGCGCATCCTCAACGACATCCAGTCGGGAAAATTCACCCGCGACTGGATGTTGGAGAACAAGGTCAACCAGACCTCGTTCAAGGCGACCCGCGCCAAGCTCGCCGAGCATTCGATCGAGCACGTCGGCGCCAAGCTCCGCGAGATGATGCCCTGGATCAAGCAGCGGGCGCTGGTGGACAAGGCCCGGAATTGAGCCTTTCCCTGGCAGGTTTCGCTGCTGAAAGACACCAAGCGGCGTACATGCGCTGCTGTCATCATCCGCGAAAGCGGATGATCCAGTAATCACCGAAATTGTGAAGTGGCAAAGTCTTCAGACAGCCGAGCCGCGACGAATACTGGATGCCCGCCGGAGCCTGTCATCGGGCCAGCCAAAGGCCGGACCCGTTGGCGGGCATGACACCGGAATTGAACCGGACAGCCGTGTTTCCCGTCCCCCTTCACCTTATTTGCTCCGTTCACCCGCCCTTCATCTCACCGCCCTTGCGCCGCCACGTTTATTGCAGAATGATGACAACGGTCCGCCGTCGGCAGTAACGGTGTCCAATCCGGGGCGCGGCACCCGTAACATGCCGCCCGCGCTCACTTTTTTTGGTCTTACAAGGTTGGCCCTCCCGGCCGGCGGGCGCCATCGTTTGGGCATCGGCGTGCTCGTCCTGCTGCATCTGGCGGCGCTGGCCGTCCTGCTGCACACCGAGGACGGCCTCGTCGGCCGGCTGGCCTTCCTGTCCACCTGGGGGCTTCTGAATTTCGTCTGGCTCGCCCTGCTGCGTCGGCCGTCCGTGGCGGCCTCCCTGTCGCTCGTCATGGTCGTGGTGCTGGTCCTGCTGTCGCGGTTCAAGCAGGACACCCTGATGATGAGCGCCAATTTCATCGACGTCATGCTGATCGACGCCGACACCGTTTCCTTTCTGCTGACGGTGTTCCCGAATCTGCGCTGGACGGTGGGTGTGGCCGCAGCGGTCATCCTGCCGCTGCTCATGCTGTTCTGGTGGCTCGATCCGGTTCGTGTGCGGTTGCGGTGGGCCGCTCTCGGCGCAGTCGGCTGCCTCGCCGTCCTGGGCGCTCTGTCGTTCGCGGTGCCGATGGATCGCGAGAAGGCGTTTCAATCGGCCGACTACGTCTCGCAGTTCGCGCGCTCGGGGGCGCGGGCGCTGGTCGATCTCACGACCCGCGGCCTTCTGGAATCGGACGGCGTCACGCGCGACCGGCTTTCGTTGGCGGCGGCCGCCGACTGCAAGCCGGGGCAGCGGCTGCCGCATATCGTTCTGGTGCTCGACGAGTCGAGCTACGACATCAGCGCCGTGCCGGGTATCAAGGTCCCGCCCGGCTACCAGAGCCATTTCCGCTCGTTCGACGGCAAGGAGCGCACGTTCCTGGTGGAAGGCGCGGGCGGACCGACCTGGTACACCGAGTACAACGTGCTCAGCGGCCTCTCGGCGCGCTCCTACGGCCACTTCGCCGAGTTCGTCACCCGCATCGCCGCCGGCCGCGTCACCCGCAGCCTGCCGAGTGCGCTCCGCCACTGCGGCTATCGCACCTACAGCGTCTATCCCTGGCTCGGCGCGTTTCTGAGCGCCCGCAACTTCCAGAAGACGCTCGGCATCGATCATTTCTACGACGCCAAGGACCTCAACACCCGCGACGTGGAGCCGGACGAGTTCTACTACGCCTTCACCGCGGACCTGCTCCGGCGCGATCGCGCGCAGGGGCCGATGTTCGTCTTCACCTATCTCATGGCCAATCATTTCCCTTGGACGTTCCGCTATCGCGACGAATTGTCCGCGGACTGGCGCGACCTCGGCAACCGCGACGTCAACGGCCACAGCATCGACGAATATCTGCGCCGGCAGGACATGAGCGCCCATGACTACAAGGCCTTCGTCGCGCGGCTCAAGCGGGACTTTCCCGGCGAGCCGTTCCTGATCGTGCGGTTCGGCGACCACCAGCCGATGTTCGCCAAGCGGCTCGTCGATCCCGCGCTCGACGACGCCGCGATCGGCCGCCGCATCGACGCCGTCGATCCGCGCTTCTTCACCACCTATTATGCGATCGAGGCGCTGAACTTCCAGCCGGCGGATCTGTCGTCGGCGGCCAGCCCGCTTGACGCCGCCTATCTGCCGCTCGTCATCCTGGAGGCGGCGGGCGTGCCGCTCGACGCCTCGTTCGCCGAGCAGAAGCGCATTTTTCAGCGCTGCAACGGCCTGTTCTATCTCTGCGCCAAGGGCGCCGAGGCGCGGCGCTTCAACCGGCTGCTGATCGACGCCGGCATGATCAAGCGGCTCTGACCATGTCGATCGAGAACCCATCTGTCGGCGCAAGTCCGATCGCGACGATCGGCCGTCTGGCCGTGTCGTGGAAGGTCCGGGCCGGGGCGATCGCCGCGCTCCATCTCATCGCGTTCGCCATCATGCTCCGAACCGAGACCGGATGGCTCGGGCTCTCGCTGTTTGCGCTGTTCTGGGTGTTTCTCAACGGCGTGTTTCTCGCCGTGCTGCGCCGGCCCGGAATATCGGCCGCGCTGTCGCTCGGTCTGGTCGCCATGCTGGTGGTGCTGTCGCAGTTCAAGTTCACCATTCTCTGGACGGTGATCAACTTCTTCGACATCCTGATCGTCGATTCCGACACCATCAGCTTTCTGATCTCGATCTTTCCGGACCTGCGCACCACCCTCATCATTGCCGCGCTGCTGACGGTCCCGGTCCTGGTGCTGATGTGGCGGATCGATCCGTTCCGCATCCCGCGGCCGATGGCGCTGCTCGGCGCGGTGACGTGCGGCGTCGTCATGACCGGCCTGTCGCTGGCGGTGCCGGAGGAGCCCTCGGATCAATTCCAGGGCGTCAATCACGTCTCGACGTTCGTCCGGTCCGGCTTCACCACGGCCTACGAGCTGTCGACCAAGGGCTGGATCGACGTCGACACCACCACATCGGACCAGCTTCGCGCCGCGGCGCACGAGCCCTGCCAGATGTCCGGCAAGCCGCCGAACATCATCATGGTGCTGGACGAGGCGAGCTTCGACGTGAGTGGGCTGCCGAACATCAAGGTGCCGCCGAACTACCGCGATCATTTCAAGTCGTTCGACGGCAAGGCGCGCACGCTGCTGGTCGAGGGCTCCGGCGGCCCGACCTGGTACACCGAATACAACGTGCTCACCGGCCTCTCGGCCCGTTCCTACGGCCGGCTGAGCTACTACGTCACGCGCATCGCCGCCGGCCGGGTCGAGCGCGGCCTGCCGCAGGCGTTGCGGCGCTGCGGCTACAAGACCATCACGCTCTATCCCGCCTATGGCGCCTTCCTCAGCGCGCGCAAGTTCCAGGAGACCACGGGCATCGGCCGCTTCCTCGATTCGAAGGATATGAAGGCCGGAGACGTCGAGCCCGATCGCTTCTACTACGATCAGGCGTTGAAGATGATCGAGAGCGAGAAGGGCGATCAGCCGCTGTTCATCTTCGTCTATACGGTCTTCAATCATTTCCCGTGGTGGAACAGGCTGCGGCCCGAGCTGACGCCGGATTGGCGCGACCCCGGCAACGATCCCGAAGTCGACGAGTATCTGCGGCGCCAGATGTTGAGCGCGCGCGACTATGCCGACTTCAAGATGCGGCTTGCGCAGGACTTTCCGAAGCAATCTTTCCTGATGCTTCGATTCGGCGATCACCAGCCCGGCATGGCAAGGATCATCGACCCGGCCGCCACCGACGAGATGGTCGCGCAGCGGATGCAGGTCTTCGACCCGCGCTACTTCACGACCTACTACGCGCTCGACGCGATCAACTTCCGACCGAAGGATGTGTCGTCGGCGCTGGACCGGCTGGAGGCGCCCTACCTGCCGCTGGTTGTGCAACAGGCGGCGGGGCTGCCGCTCGATCCGTCGTTCGCGGAACAAAAGAAGATTCTCGATCGCTGCCAAGGACTGTTCTTCCAGTGCGCCGGCGGCGCCGAGGCCCGCCGCTTCAACCGCCTCCTGATCGACGCCGGGTTGATCAAGGGAATGGTGTCCCGCTAGTTTGCCAACGCGGGCAGGGACGCCAATCCTGCGAGGGGAAAAGCATGAGCAACGGCGCCAGCGGGGCGGAAGCGCACTCGCGCACCACCGCGGTCGCGCTCTCCGATGTGAATATCACCTTCCGGCTGGCGGACAGCGGCAGCTACACAGCGGTGGAGGGTGCGTCTCTCGAAGTGGCCGACGGTGAGTTCGTCGCCATTGTGGGCCCGACCGGCTGCGGCAAATCAACGCTGCTCAATGTCACCGCTGGCCTGTTTCCGCCGTCGCAGGGGCGGGTGGATATCTTCGGCGCCAATCTCGCGGGCCTCAACCGGCAGTCCGGCTACCTGTTCCAGTCCGAGGCGCTGTTCCCCTGGAAGACCGCGCTGGAGAACGTCGCCATCGGCCTCGAGACCGCGGGCACGCCCCAGAGCGAAGCGCGCGCCCGCGCTCAGGACTGGCTCACCCGCGTCGGCCTGGGCCACTTCGGGCCGCGCTATCCGCACATGCTGTCCGGCGGCCAGCGGAAGCGCGTGGGTCTCGCCCAGGTGCTGATCCGCGATCCGAAGATATTGCTGATGGACGAGCCGTTCGGGCCGCTCGATGCGCAGACCCGGCAGATCATGGGCAATTTGCTGCTCGATCTGTGGAGCGCCGACCGCAAGGCCGTGATGTTCGTCACCCACGATCTGGAGGAGGCGATCGCGCTGTCCGACCGCGTGGTGATCATGTCGGCGGGGCCTGCGGCGCGCATCATCGGCGACTGGCGGGTGCCGCTGACGCGCCCGCGCGACACCGCCGAGGTCAAGCTCGATCCGGAGTTTCATCGGCTCCACCGCGACATCTGGCAGACATTGAAGGCCGAGGTGATGAAGGGCTACGAGCAGACGGGAGGCGGGTGATGACGCGCGGCAGGCTTCTCTCGTTGCAGTTCCTCATCGCCGTCATCACGCTGCTGGCGTGGCATCTGGCGACGACCGTTCCGATCGGCGGCGTCACGCTCTTGCCGCCGTTCTTCTTCTCCAACCCGGTCGATGTCGCGGCGCGCATCTTCAAATGGTTCGCCGAGGGCACGATCTGGAAGCATCTCTGGGTCACGCTGATCGAGGCGATGCTGGCCTTCGTCATCGGCTCGGTCGCCGGCGTGTTGATCGGATTCTGGTTCGCCCAGCAGCCGCGCGTGGCGGCCGTGTTCGATCCTTACGTCAAGGCGATCAACGCGCTGCCGCGCGTGGTGCTGGCGCCGATCTTTACGCTCTGGTTCGGGCTCGGCATCTGGTCGAAGGTCGCGCTGGGGGTGACGCTTGTGTTCTTCATTGTGTTCTTCAACGTCTACCAGGGCGTCAAGGAGGTGAGCCCGACCGTGCTCGCCAACGCCCGCATGCTCGGCATGAACGACCGCCAGCTCATGCGCCATGTCTATTGGCCTTCGGCGCTGTCGTGGATGTTCTCATCCTTGCATACGTCGGTCGGATTCGCGGTCGTGGGCGCGGTGGTTGGCGAGTATCTCGGCTCGGCGGCGGGGCTCGGCTACATCATCCAGCAGGCCGAGGGCGTGTTCGACGTGGCCGGCGTGTTCGCCGGCATGTTCGTGCTCGCCGCCTTCGTGATCGCCATCGACTGGCTGGTCACGCTGACCGAAAACCGGCTGCTGGTCTGGCGCCCGGTCGCGGCCGAAACCCGCACACAGGCGTGATCGCAACGGGCGGGAACCGGTTTTCTCGGGCAGGGGCCGCAGCCGCTTAACCTCTCCCCGCAAGCGGGGAGAGGGAGCGCGCCCTGCCTGGACGGAGACTCAAGTCTCTCTAGGCACGCCCCGTTGCCTGCCTTATGGTGCGGCAAAATCTCATAGGGAGAACGTCATGCTGAGAAAATCCATCCGGAACGCATTGGCGGCATTCGGCGCGCTGGCGCTGATGTCGGGCGCCGCCGCGGCGCAGTCGAAGGTCACCATCGCGATCGGCGGCGCGGGCTGCCTGTGCTATCTGCCGACCGTGCTGGCGGAGCGGCTCGGCGAATACAAGAAGGCCGGCGTGAATGTCGAGATGATCGACTTCAAGGGCGGCTCGCAGGCGCTGCAGGCGGTGATTGGCGGCAGCGCTGATGTGGTGTCCGGCTACTTCGATCATTGCGTTAACCTCGCGCCGAAGGGCCAGGCGCTGGAAGCCTTCGTGGTCTATGACCGCTATCCGGGTCTGACCCTCGTGGTGTCGCCGAAGCAGACCGGCAAGATCAATTCGGTGAAGGATCTCAAGGACAAGAGGGTGGGCGTGAGCGCCCCTGGCTCCTCGACCGACTTTTTCCTCAAGTTTCTCCTGAGCAAGAACGGCGTCGATCCGAACTCCATCGGCGTCATCGGCATCGGCCTCGCGGCCACCGCCATCGCGGCGATGGAGCAGGGCTCGGTCGACGCCGCGGTCATGCTCGATCCGGCCGTCACGCTGCTGCAGGGCAAGAACAAGGACCTGAAAATCCTCAGCGACACCCGCACCCAGAAGGACACGCTCGACGTGTTCGGCGGCGAATATCCGGGCGGCGCGCTCTACACCAAAAGCGCGTGGATCGCCAAGAATCCCAAGGAGACCCAGGCGCTCACCAACGCCATCGTCGCGACCTTGAAGTGGATTCACTCGCACACGCCGGAAGAGATCATGGCCAAGATGCCGGACGAGCTGATCGGGCCGGACAAGGCGCTCTATCTGGCGGCGCTGAAGAACACTCTGCCGATGTATTCGACCACCGGCCGCATGGACCCGAAGGGCGCGCAGGCCGTGCTCGACGTGTTCAGCCAGTCGTCGCCGGAGGTCAAGAACGCCAAGATCGACCTGTCGAAGACCTACACCAACAAGTTCGTCGATGTGGCGCAAGGGACGCGTTGAGCCACGACCGGCGCGAAATAGCCATCGATCCGGCTGATCGTTCCGATCACGAGATGCGACTGGACGATTTGATGCGGCGGGGACATTGTCTCCGCCGCATCTTCGTTTCAGGTGGCGGGCCTTGAACATCCTCTCGCTGCAATCGCATGTGGCCTATGGCCATGTCGGCAATTCCGCCGCGGTGTTCGCCCTGCAGCGGTTGGGCGTCGAGGTGTGGCCGATCCACACCGTGCAGTTCTCCAATCATACCGGCTATGCGACGGCGCGCGGCCGCGCCTTTGACGCGGCGCATATCCGTGAACTGATCCAGGGCCTGCGCGAGCGCGGAGTGCTGCAAACGTGCGACGGCGTGCTGTCGGGCTATGTCGGGTCGGCGGAGATCGGGGCCGCGATTCTCGACGCCGTCGCGGAGGTGAAGCGGGCCAATCCGCGCGCGGTTTATTGCTGCGACCCGGTGATCGGCGATGTCGGCCGCGGCGCATACGTCGCGCCGGAGGTTGCCGAGTTCATGCGCCGCCACGCGGTGCCGGCCGCCGACATGGTGACGCCGAACCATTTCGAGCTGGAGCAGCTCACCGGCCGCGGCGCGCGAAGCCTCGCCGAAGCGCTGGCCGCGATCGACGCCTTGCGCACGCTCGGACCCAGGGTGGTGCTGGTGACCTCGCTTGTGACCGGGGAAACGCCCGCCGGTGCCATCGATCTGGTGGCCTGCGACGAAGTCTCCCGCCATCGGCTGCGCACGCCCAGACTGCCGGTCGCGGCGCATGGCGCGGGCGACACCATCGCCGCGCTGTTCCTGGCGCATTACCTCCGCTCAGGCTCCGCGGCCGAGGCGCTGTCGCGGGCAGCGGCGTCGGTCTTCGGCATCCTCAGGCGCACCGTGGATCTGGGCGCCGACGAAATCGCGCTGATCGAGGCGCAGGAGGAACTGGTCAACCCGAGCGCGACGTTCCGCGCCGAGCCATTGTGAGGTCCCAAAGATGCGCCGCCGCTACTTCACGCTCGATGTCTTCACCACCCGGCGCTTTGCCGGCAATCCGCTGGCGGTCGTGCTTGACGCCGGAGGGCTTGAGTCCGCCGCCATGCAGTCGGTCGCGCGGGAATTCAATCTGCCGGAAACGGTGTTCGTGTTTCCCGCAGACGACCCGAAGCATCGCGCCCGCGTCCGTATCTTCACGCCCGCGCGCGAATTGCCGTTTGCCGGCCACCCCACGGTCGGGGCGGCGGTGCTGTTCGCTCACCTCGACGGCGGCGATGGCGCCCGCGAGATCGTGCTTGCGGAGCAGGTCGGGCCGGTCGTTTGCCGGGTGCGGCCCGGTTCTGGCGGCGGCCATGCAAGCTTCGCCATTCCGAAGCTGCCAGAAAAGCTCGGCCCGATTCAGGATACGGCGAAGCTCGCGGCGGCGCTCGGGCTCAAGTCCGCCGACCTCGGATGCGGCAACTTCGTCCCGGAAAACTGGAATGCCGGAAATTCCTTCACCTTCGTCCCGGTCCGTGGGCTCGAAGCGATCGGCCGCGCGCGGCCGGACATGACGCGATGGGGCGAGGCCTTCGGGCCGGGCGATCCGCCGGGCGCTTTCCTGTTCTGCCGTGAGGTGGCCGAGCCCGCGAACGCCTATCGGGCGCGCATGTTCGCGCCGGCGATGGGCGTGTTGGAGGACCCGGCGACCGGCTCGGCGGTGGCAGCCTTTGCCGGCGTGCTCGCCACGTCCGGCCTCGGCGATGGCCGGCATGATTTCGCTATCGAGCAGGGCTATGAGATGGGGCGGCCGAGCCTGCTCCACCTGTCGTTGACGCTTCGCGCGAGGACACTCGAAGGTGCGACGGTCGGCGGTGACGCTGTTATCGTCAGCGAAGGCATGATCGAAGCATGATCGAGGCGTGACCGGGTTGCGCCGCGATTGCGATCGTATAGCTTGGACCGCGATGGAATTCGGAATCTTCGACCACCTCGATCGCAGCCCTTCGTCGCTGGCGGACTATTACGAGGAGCGGCTTGCGATCGTCGAGCTGTTCGATCGCGCGGGTTTTCACGCCTATCACCTCGCCGAGCACCACGCGACGCCGCTCGGCATGGCGCCGTCGCCGAGCGTGTTCCTGGCGGCGGTCGCCCAGCGCACCAAACGCCTTCGCTTCGGCCCGATGATCTACGCGCTGCCGCTCTACCATCCGCTGCGGATGATCGAGGAAATCTGCATGCTCGATCAGATGAGCGGCGGCCGGCTTGACGTCGGTTTCGGGCGCGGCGCCTCGCCGATCGAGCTCGAACTGTTCGGCGTGAATCCCGCGGATGCCCGCGATATCTACGACGAGGCGATGGCGGTCATCGTCCAGGGGCTCCGCGAGCCCTCCGTCGGCTTCAAGGGCAGGCATTTCAGCTTCGACAACGTGCCGATGGAATTGACGCCGCTGCAGAAGCCGCACCCGCCGCTGTGGTACGGCGTGCATGCCAACGACAGCGCCGCGCGCAGCGCCCGGCAGGGGTTGAATGTCATCAGTCTCGACGGCGTCGCGGCGACCCGCGGCTTCAGCGAGTCCTATCGCGCTGCCTGGAACGAGACCGGCCGCGCCGGGCCGATGCCGAAGTTCGGGCTTGGCCGCATGCTGGTCGTCGCCGACACCGACGCGGAGGCGCTGCGGCTCGCGGAGCGGGCCTATCCGGTCTGGAACGCAAGTTTCAATTACCTGTTCAAGGTCTACGACCGGATGCCGCAGCATCCGCGCCCGCCGCAGTTCTCCGCGATCCAGGCGGACGGCCGCGGCTTTTGCGGCTCGCCCAAGACGGTGACCGAAATCATCCGCAGGCAGATGACGGAGTCCGGCGCTGACTATTTCGTCGGCCAGTTCGCCTTCGGCGACCTGACGCTCGACGAAACGAAGCATTCCATCGAGCTGTTCGCCCGCGACGTGATGCCCGCGCTGCGCGGCTGACCCGCCGGAGTATGGCGCTACTGCTTCGCAGCGGGCGTGAGATCGGCCGGTGAGATCAGCACGCCGAACTGTTCGCACCAGATCACCACGCTCGGATAGTCCTTCAGGCTGGTGCCCGCGGGAATCGGATAGCGCTGGCTGCCCTTGAACGCGCGCAGGCGGCCGAGATCGACGAATGTCGATTTGGCGACCTGCTCTTCCCTGCGAACCATGGCATTGGGCACGAGATAGACGTGGTACTTGGGGCCCGGCCCGACCTCGAAGTCCGGGTCCAGGAACACCGCGCGCTCGTAGACGCTCACCTTGCCCCGTCCCCAATGCACCGGGTCGGATGGATTGGCGTGGATGAAGGTGCCGGTTGCATGGAGCGGCGACCGGTCGGCCTCGGTCAACTGCTCGGCGGCCGGCGGCGGTGGAAACACGAAAGGAAAAATGAAGATCCCGAGTGCCACGCCGAACGCCGTACCCAGCATGCCGCCGGACACAAAGATCACCAGCCCGCGCCACGATACCCGCATGAGCGATCGCCCCCTCCCAATCCCGGCAATCTAGCCGTGGCCGCACAGGCGTGCGTTCACGAGCCCGTCAACCATTGTCACGAATCGAGCATCGGGTGGGCTCAGTTCCGTGGTTGAGGCTGGCGTGCATCCCGCGCTACGCTCGTCTTTCAGGGCGCTGGGAGGAAATATGGGCCAGAAAAAAATAGCCTTCGTCGGAGCGGGCGCGGTCGGCGGATATGCCGGCGCGCACATGGTGCAGGCCGGCGAGGATGTGACCTTCATCGATCCCTGGCCAGCGCATGTCGAGCACATGCGGAAGCATGGCCTGCGCGTAACGCATGCCATGACGGAGCCGGAGTTCACTGTGCCGGTGCGCGCGCTGCATGTGACCGACGCGCAGCAGCTCGCCAAGGAGAGGCCGGTCGACATCGCCTTCGTCTGCATGAAGTCCTACGACACCGCCTGGGCGACGATGCTGATCCGGCAATATCTGGCGCCCGACGGCTACGTGGTCTCGCTGCAGAACTGCATGAACGAGGAAACCATCGCCGGCGTCGTCGGCTGGGGCAAGACGCTGGGCTGCATCGCCAGCTCCATCACGGTCAACCTGCCCGAGCCCGGCCTCGTTCACCGCGGCGCGGCCAAGCACGGCGCGGCGCACACGGTCTTCCGCGCCGGCGAGGTGCACGGCCGCATCACGCCGCGCGCCGAGGAGGTCTGCCGACTGGTCGCTTACTCCGACAGCGCCAAGGTCACCAACAACCTCTGGGGCGAACGCTGGTCGAAGCTCGTCGCCAACGCGATGCAGAACGGGCTTTCCGCCTGCACCGGCCTCGGCGGCGGCGACATGCTGAAGAACGACCCGATCCGCCATTTCTCCACCCGGCTCGGCAGCGAGGCGATCCGAGTAGGCCAAGCGCTCGGCTATCAGCTCGAGGAGGTGCTGCATCTGGAGCCGGAGACGATTGCGCGGGCAGGCGAGGGCGACGCGGCGGCGATCAAGGCCTGCGACGAGCAGCGCTTCAAGGATTCGGGCCGCACCGCCGCCGGTCAGCGCCCCTCGATGGGTCAGGATATGCAGAAGGGCCGGCGCACGGAGATCGAATTTCTCAACGGCCTGGTGGCGCGCGAAGGCGAAAGGCTGGGCGTCGCCTGCCGCGCCAATGCTACGCTGACCGACATCGTCAAGCGCGTCGAGCGGGGGGAATTGAAGCCCGATCCGGGGCACATTGCGGAGCTTCGGTTGAATTGACCCGAGCCGTTTCGCGCGGCGACCGGGACAATCCGCCGCGGGCGGGGTACGGTGTCCGGACCGTCCTCGATCGGGACGGCTGATACGCTCAGGCAGGTTGGCCGCACGATGCGGCGAGGGAGGTTGCCATGACCAAAGAAGAACGCGAGCGGAAGATATTTCGTGCCGTTGCATCGACGGTGTTGGTCGGCTTGTTGTCTTATGGGATCATCCTCATGGTGATCCAGAACATGAATGCCAAAAAGCGAACCGACCTGCCGGCTGCGATCGCATTGCTGCAGCAGGCGTAGGGCGGGTCAAGGCGCGGCTGGTCCGCCGGAGCGCGCCGGCGCGAAGCGGAAGCGCCGAGCCCATGATTTCGGCTTTGGTATCGTGAGGGCGTTCCGCAAGCTTTGCTTGAGCCCCGCCTCACGCCTGCGCATGATCGATTGAACCGGCGGAAGATCGCGCGTTAGCCATGTCCATTTAGGTAAATGGTGCTGCGACATTGATGGCCCGTTGAGCGGCGTCTAGGGTTCTCAGCAGGGAAAATCCGTCACAGGATTGTTCCCGCTCGAGACGGTTATGCGACGCCGCGCAAGGGGTGCGAGTTGAAAATGTCATCAGCGCTGGCGCCCATGACGCGAGCGGCACCGCAATCGTGGTTACGATTGTGGACGGCGGCTGCCGCGATCGGCCTGCTCTCCGGCAATTGCGCGTTGGCGCAGACCGCCAGCGGCTCCAACAGGATGTTCGGCGCAGGCGTTCAGGACGCCAGGGTTCAGGCCGCCTATGCGGAATGGCGAAGGCTTTCGCAAAGCGAAGTCAATTGCGTCGATCAATCGCTGCGCGCCAAAAGATCCAACCTCTGGTTCCTGATACAGCGGGGAATCGATCCGTCCGACTCCGCGGTGGCCGGGGTCCGGGCCGCGTGCCGAACGCAGGCACGGGCGCCGGGCTATTCCGTGGTCGCGCATGGCGCGTCGCAGGCGCTGGCGGCTTCTGTCGCGAGCGCAGCGGACAAGGCGGCGGCAGACAAGCTTGCCGCAGACAAGGCCGCGGCGGAGAAAGCCGCGGCAGACAAGGTCGCAGCGGAAAAGGTCGCGACCGCCAAAGCCGCGGCGGATAGGGCAGCGGCGGACAAAGCGGCGGCCGACAAGGCAGTCGCAGACAAAGCCGCGGCGGACAGGGCGGCAGCGGATAATGCCGCAATCGATCTCGCGAAGGCTGAAGCGGAACGCGCGAAGGCTGACGCTGCGACGGCGCAAGCCGACGCCGAACGCCTCCGGAAAGAGGCGGAGAAGCCAACCGCCGGTGCAGAGCTTGTGTACTCGGCGGCCGAATTGAGGACCAGCTTTGTTTACGGTCTGATGAGCAGCCCGATCCTTTTCGGTTTGGGCGGCGTTGCATTTCTGGTGATGCGCCGGAAACGAAGCATCGCAGGGGCGCGATCCGAAGCGGCTGCAACCGGCAACGCCGGCAGCGAAGATCAAGGTGAGTTCGACCGTCTGGTCACGGCGGTGATTGCCGAGCAGAAGCGCCGCGACCGGAAACAACCTTCGCCCATCGCGCCGGAGCGCGAGCAGCGGGTCGACGAGGCCGCGCTTCATTGACGGCCCGAACGGGATGCTGCGCATCTCGCGCCCGCTTCCGGCCTTGCGGTCGGGCCATCCCATCCGCTACATAGAGGCTGTCGAACCACCCAGGGTTAACGGCCGGTTAACCGGTTTCCGCCACCCTGGAACGGTCGAAGACGAGGGAATTTCGAGGCAAATGACGACGCGCCGCACCGCTTGCGCGATTGTCCCGGGGGCCGTTTCGGCCCGGCCGGATGCTGCCCTCATTCTCGGCGGGCTCCTGCTGCTTATCTGCCCCTGAGGGCCGGCTGGGCGCTTGCGCCTGGGCACTCAGGGGGTTCGCAGACAGCCAGGAACCCCGGAGCGCCGAAAGAGGGCGCAAAGCGAGAAGGACCTTTTCCATGACCACCCAGGCGAAGTCCGACAAGGACCGCGTCGTCATCTTCGACACCACCTTGCGCGACGGCGAGCAGTGCCCCGGCGCCACCATGACCCATGACGAGAAGCTCGAAGTCGCCGAACTGCTCGACGACATGGGCGTCGACATCATCGAGGCGGGCTTTCCGATCGCCTCGGAGGGCGATTTCGCCGCCGTCCACGAGATCGCGACCCGCTCCAAGAACGCGGTGATCTGCGGGCTTTCCCGCGCCGCCTTCAAGGACATCGACCGCTGCGCCGAGGCGATCAAGCCGGCCAAGAGGAAGCGCATCCACACCTTCCTCTCCACCTCGCCCGTGCACATGAAATACAAGCTGCAGAAGGAGCCGCACGAGGTCTTCGAGATGGTGATCTCGCAGGTGACACGAGCGCGCAGCCACACCGACGACGTGGAATGGTCGGCCGAGGACGCGACCCGCACCGAGCACGATTTCCTCTGCCGCTGCGTCGAGGCCGCGATCAAGGCCGGCGCCACCACCATCAACATCCCGGACACCGTCGGCTACACCGTTCCGGAGGAGTACTTCAAGCTCATCGCCATGCTGCGCGAGCGCGTGCCGAACTCCGACCAGGCGCGCTTCTCCGTGCATTGCCACAACGATCTCGGCATGGCGGTGGCGAACTCGCTCGCCGGCGTCAACGCCGGCGCGCGGCAGATCGAATGCACCGTTAATGGCATCGGCGAGCGGGCGGGCAACGCCGCGCTCGAAGAGGTGGTGATGGCGATGAACGTCCGCAACGACGTGCTGCCGTACTGGACCGGCATCGACGCCACCATGCTCACCCGCGCGTCGAAGCTTGTGTCGGCCGCGACCTCGTTCCCGGTGCAGTTCAACAAGGCGATCGTCGGGCGCAACGCCTTCGCGCACGAGTCCGGCATACACCAGGACGGCATGCTCAAGCACACCCAGACCTACGAGATCATGACGCCGGAGACGGTCGGCGTGAAGCAGACCTCGCTGGTGATGGGCAAGCACTCCGGCCGCCACGCCTTCGTGCACAAGCTCGAGGAGCTGGGCTACAAGCTCGCCGCCAATCAGCTCGAGGACGCCTTCGTGCGGTTCAAGGCGCTGGCCGACCGCAAGAAGCAGATCTACGACGAGGACATCGAGGCGCTGGTCGACGAGGAGATCGCCCACGCCCAGGACCGCGTCAAGCTCGTCTCGCTGTCGGTGATCGCCGGCACGCGCGGGCCGCAGCGCGCCACCATGAAGCTCGACATCGAAGGCCGGAGCGCGATCGAGGAATGCGACGGCAACGGCCCGGTGGATGCGATCTTCAACTGCATCAAGGCGCTCGTTCCGCACGAGGCCAAGCTCGAGCTCTACCAGGTCCACGCCGTGACCGAGGGCACCGACGCGCAGGCCGAGGTGTCGGTGCGGCTTGCAGGCGAAGGCCGCTCGGTGACCGCGCGCGGCGCCGACCCGGACACGCTGGTGGCGTCGGCGAAGGCCTATCTCGGCGCGCTCAACAAGCTGATGGTGCGCCGCCAGCGCGGCGGCGTCGCGGTGAGCGAGGGGCGCCTGCATTCGACCGAGGTGGGGTGATCCGACGAAGTCGGGTTATCGTTTTCCACACGCAGTCAATCAAACGGCGTCATGGCCGGGCATAGCCGTCCGGGGACGGCGTTGCGTCGCTCGCCTATGTCCCGGCCATCCACGTCTTGCTTTGCAGCCAAAGCGTGGATGCCCGGCACAAGCTTGCACTCGGGCCGGCCGAAGGCCGGACCCGGGTGGCCGGGCATGACGTGGCGAGGTTAGCGCGGACCAACTGAAAATTGCGCTACAGTGAGCCGTTTCAAATTAAATTGGCGCTGCCGCAAGCTCTACAATTTTCGCTGCATTCAAGTCTTCAAAATAGCCGATGGTTGCTCCAATCGGCGACAGCTGGCAATGCACGGTAAGATGGTAACACGTAGATTCACGCCAAGAGTGATCCGTTTAGACCAGACAGGCCTCGCGCAAGGGCCGAGCCTGGACCTCATCGGGGGTTATGTAGCGTAACGTGTGGGAACCCCATTGCAGCAAGCGCGTCCGACAATCGCTTCGAAGGAAATTGCAGAGCTCTCGGAACAGCTCGATTTCGATTCCGGGGTCGCGGAGATATTGCGCGACGTCTTCTTGAAGGCCTGCCGCACGTTGCAGGTGTCCGAGCCGGGCGATCCCTTGAGCGCGACGATCGCGCGCACGCTGATCATCGCCGCCATCGCCTCCGAGGGCGAGTGCGACGCCCGCGAGCTTTACCGGCGCACCATGATCAAGCTCCGCCCCGTGCAGTGAGGCCGCCTGGTTCGGCGCGGCCGCCGAGATTTTTCAGACACCCTTACCGCCGCTTGCGGCGAGTGTTCGACACGAACTGCCGGATCGCCGAGGATAGATTGCGCTTGCCCTTGATGTCGATGCGGTTCACCAGCTCCGACACCGAGACGTTGCGCTCGTCCGCCACCGCCCGGAGTTCCTTCCAGAGCGCATCTTCGAGGCTGACGCTGGTCTTGTGTCCGCCGACCGTGAGCGACCGCCTAGTCTGTTCGAATTTGGACTCGTCGTCGCCATTTTCCTTCTTGGCCATCATCGCAGGCTTGCTCCCTCCCGATCCGAGGGCAGCACGCGAAAACAAAATTCCGGCACGACCAACCCCCTTCGACAACTCCCGCGATGAATACTTCGAAGCGCGCGCGAGCCGTGGTACGAAAATGCGACCGTCGGTTAACGTTGATGCCGGTGAATTGAGTTAAATTGTTCCGATCCGATCGCAGGCGGCGAGCGCCATTGACACGCGACGGTCGCGGGCTGAACAACCGGACAAGCTTGCGAACAACGCCGTGCTCGAAGCCGAGCACGGCGCTTTCGTTTTCGCGGCGCGACACAATTGCGCCACGTCGATAAATACGCGTTCAGAAATCTCGCCGGATGATGGCTAAACTTTAACTTGAGTCCGGCGCGCCACGCGCCACTATGGCATCCATCCCAACACGCCATCAGGAGGTGGCCATGATGAAGAACATTCTTGCCGGAACAATCGCCCTCACTCTCGCCGGTTCAGGTCTTGCGCTGGCGCAACAGGCGCAGCAAACGCCGGACACGCGCAGTTCGCGGCTGAGCGCCGAAGATCTCGCCGCGTTCACCGATGCTCGCGTCGCGGCGCTCAAGGCCGGGTTGAAGCTCACCGCCGAGCAGGAGAAGAACTGGCCTGCGGTCGAGACCGCGATCCGCGACCTCGCCAAGGAGCGCGCCGACCGCATGTCCGCGCGGCGAACCGGCGACAATGCGCAGCGGCCCGCGCCCGATGCGATCGCGCGGCTGCGCCAGGGTTCGGACGCGATGACCGCGCGCGCAACGGGCCTGAAGAAGCTCGCCGACGCCGCCGAGCCGCTCTACAAGAGCCTCGACGACGGCCAGAAGCGGCGCTTCGGCGCGCTGCTCCGCATGGGCGGGCGGCCCAATTTTCCTGCACATGGCCGGCACTTGCAGCGCCGCGCCGACATCGCCCGCTGAGGCGGAAAAGCGGCGCCAGTTTGGCGCCACGAAGCCGCCGGCCCCGGCCGGCGGCTTTATCATGCATGTTGACGACCGAAGGTCAGCTTGCTGGACAGCCCCTTCCTGCTTTGCTACAGCACCCCGTCTGCGGGGTTCCCCCGCATTGCGGCCCGGGCGCATAGCTCAGTTGGTAGAGCAGCTGACTCTTAAGAAGCGCAACGTAAAATTTCTTAGCGCCTCACAGCTTCTCATACTTCCCGTAAGCGCTTGCGCGGCTTTGACTTCTTCCCCTTTCGCTAGCACATGGCACTCCAACCCTAGCCACCCCAGCTCCCGAACTGGCGGTGCCACAGCGGTGCCACGATGCGAACGACACTCACAGAGAATGCCATCAGAGCCGCTAGCCCGAACACGACGCTTTGGGACGGCGCGGTACAACACTTCGGTCTTCGGGTAGCGCCCGGAGGCGCGAAATCATTCATCGTTCTTTTGGGCTCAGGCCGTCGCAGAGCGATTGGCCGCTATCCAACCCTCACGTTGGCGCAGGCTCGTCAGAAAGCGCGGCAGATACTCGCTGAGAAAACGTTGGGACGGTTCCAGCCGCAGACCATCACATGGGACGCGGCGCTCGCTTTGTTTCTTGATTTCGTCGAACGCAAGAACCGGCCACGGACTTACAAGGAATACAAGCGGGCGCTCAACCGCTATTTCGCCTTCGGGACTACGCGTCTTGCAGACATCACCCGTGAGCAAATCGGTCGCAAGCTCGACAAGCTCAATCATGCACCCGCGCAGCAGGGTCGGGCGCTGGTCTACTGCAAGGCTTTTTTCAATTGGTGCATCAAACGTGGATACGTTGACCGCAATCCCTGCACCATGCCGGCCACAAAATCTCCCCGTCGCAAACGCGTCCTCACTGATGACGAATTGAAGCAGATTTGGACAGCGGCCGGAGAATGCGGAACGTTTGGTGTAATCGTGAGACT
>CAMAWG010000068.1 GCA_945861855.1 Rhodoplanes serenus | reverse complement strand
TCCCAAAGGCGCCGCTGTCGCTTCGATGAGTTGGCCATCGGGAAATGATGCCCAATTCAACCACCTTACGAAACCCCAAAAACCCAGTATCCATGGGGCTTCAAGCCGCATTCCCCATTAGATTCATCCACTCGATTTCCTGATGAGCCTCTTTTTTTGCCCGACATCGAAATCGGGATTGGCTAAACTGTGCTTGGACCGCCGCGATGAATGAGCGGTGCCATCAGGGGAGGAACACCATGACCCAACTGTCACGCCGCCATCTGCTGACGGGCGCGGCCGGCGCCGCCGCCGCGACGGCATTGACGCCGTTTGCCGCGTCATCCGCTCGTGCCGCGGCGCCCGCGGCCGGCAAGCAAGGGCCGAGCTTCTATCGCTACAAGGTCGGCAGCATCGAAGGCACATCGCTGAGCGACGGCGCCAACACGTTCCCGATGCCGGACACCTTCGTGCGCAACATTCCGAAGGAACAGGCGCTGGCCGCGGCGGAAGCCGCCTACATGCCCAAGGGCATGGTGCGGGTGCCGTTCAACCCGCAGCTCTTCAACACCGGGGGCAAGCTGGTGCTGATCGACTGCGGCTCGGGCTCGACGCCCAATCCGAATGTCGGCCACCTGATGGCGAACCTGAAAGCCGCGGGCGTCGAGGCGAAGGACGTCGACATGGTGATCATGTCGCACCTGCATCCCGACCACACCAACGGGATCAAGGCGGCCGACGGCTCGCTGGCGTTCCCGAACGCCGAGATCAAGGTGCCGGCCGCCGACTGGGCGTTCTGGATGAGCGACGAGAACGCCGCCAAAGCGGAATCCAATCCGATGATGAAGAACTACTTCGCCAACGTGCGCAGGGTCTATACCGGCGTGCCCGCCGACCGCGTGACGAAGTACGAGTGGGGCAAGGAGGTCGCGCCCGGCATCACCTCGATCGATGCCAACGGCCACACCCCAGGCCACACCGCCTTCGCGGTCGCTTCGGGCAATGCGCGCATCCTGGTGCAGTCCGACGTCACCAACATCCCGGAGTTCTTCCTCCGCAATCCGGACTGGCACGTCGCCTTCGACATCGATCCGGTGAAGGCCGTGGAGACCCGTCGCAAATTCTACGACATGGCGTCGGCCGAGAAGGCGCTGGTGGTGGGCTTCCACTTCTCGTTCCCGTCGATCGGCTACGTCGAGAAGGACGGCGCAAAATATCGCCTGGTGCCGATCGCCTGGAGCCCGGCGATCTGAAACGTAACTTGCGCCGAACGGCGGGGCCGCCCATCTTGGGCGGCCTTTCGCATCAAGGAGAAAGATTCGTGGCTGAAGCGCATCGTTACAAGATCGGAGACATTGACGTGACCGTGCTGTCGGACGGTTTTCGCATGGTGCCCGTGAACGGAAATTACCTGGCCAACGCCAGCGCCGACGATCTGGCCAAGGCGCTCGCTGTGGCGGGCCTGCCGACCGACAAGATGAAGAACACCTATTCGCCGATCGTGCTGACCACCGGCGGCAAGCGCGTGCTGTTCGACACCGGCAACGGCTCGGCCGCGGCCGCGGAAAGCAACAACGAGCGCGGCACCCTCAACGCCGATCTCGCGACGGCAGGCATCGACCGCAATGCGATCGACGTGGTGGTGGTCTCGCATTTCCACGCCGACCATGTGAACGGCCTGCTGATGCCCGACAACAGCCGGGCGTTCCCGAACGCCGAGATCATGGTGCCCGAGAACGAGTGGACATTCTGGATGGACGACGGCGAGATGAGCCGCGCCTCCAAAGGCCGCATGACCGAGCTGTTCGCCAACAACCGCCGGGTGTTCGATGCGCTCGGCCGCAAGGTCACGCCCTATGCCTGGGACAAGGAGATCGTCCCCGGCGTGACGGCGGTGGGCACGCCCGGCCACAGCATCGGCCACACCTCGTTCGTGGTCTCCTCCGGCGGCAAGACGGTGTTCGTGCAGTCCGACGTCTGCAACAACGTCGCGGTGTTCGCGCCGCATCCGGACTGGCACGGTTTCTTCGACCAGGATCCGCCGAAGGCCGCCGCCACCCGCCGCCGGATCTACGACATGCTGGTTGCGGACAGGCTGCCGGTGCAGGGCTATCATTTCCCGTTCCCGGCGCTGGCGCGGATCGAGAAGGCGGGCGGCGGCTATCGGGTCGTGCCGATGGGCGCGCTCTAGCGGATGGGCGACGGCATCGTCACCGGCGTGCGCCCCGAGAGCCTGAAGGCCGAATACGACTTCATCGTCGTCGGAGCGGGTGCTGCGGGCTGCGTGATGGCGCACCGGCTGTCGCAGGATGGCCGCTCCCGCGTGCTGCTGATCGAGGGCGGCGGCACCGATATCGGCCAGGCGAAAGTCTCCGACCCGCGGCGGTGGACCGAAAATTTCGGTACCGACACCGACTGGTGCTGCTCATCGGTGCCGCAGCGGCATCTGAACGATCGCGTCATCGTCACGCCGGTCGGCCGGGTGATCGGCGGCGGCTCCAGCATCAACGCCACGGTCTGGCTCAACGGCGACAAGGCGGATTACGACGCCTGGGAGAAGGCGGCCGGGCCGAACTGGACTTTTCAGCACGTCGTCCGCAACTTCAAGAAGACCGAGCGATACGAAGGCGGCGAGAGCGCCATGCGCGGCGGTTCGGGAATGATCGCAACGCGGACCTCCGAGCGGTCGCATCCGGTGACGCGCGCCTTCATCGAGTCGGCGGTCGCCTGCGGCAAGATCGACGAGCGCGACGTCAACGACATCGCGGGTATCAGTGATGCCACGGGCCAGAAGGACATCAACACCGATTCAGAAATCCGGCGCATCTCGGCGGCGCATGGCTATCTGGCGCCTGCGCTCAACCGCGAGAACCTGACGCTGCTGACCGACGCGCCTGTTGTCAGGCTCGACATCATGGGCGGCGAATGCCGTGGCGTGTTTGTGAGCGTCGAGGGGCAAACGCGGCGCATCGCCGCCGCGAAGGAGGTCATACTGTGCGCCGGCGGGCTGATGTCGCCGAAACTCCTGATGCTGTCCGGCGTCGGGCCTGCCGATCACCTGCGCGGGCTTGGCATTCCCGTGCTGGTGGATCAGCCGCGCATCGGCGAAAACCTGCACGACCACTTGCTGGTGCGGCTGGCGTTCTCGGCGAACGGACCAACGCCGCCGCAGACCGACACCGGCCATGCCGGCATCGCCTGGCACAAGAGCGACCGCGTGTTGCCCGGCCCCGATATCCAGATTTTCGGCCGGATGCATCCGCAGGGCGTGCCGGGGCTCAACCCCGTGGAGGGCTACGGCATCATGGTCGGCCTGATGAAGCCGAAGAGCCGGGGCACCGTGCGGCTCGCCTCCGCCGACCCGGCCGTGGCGCCGGTCGTCGACCCGAACTATTTTTCCGATCCGGCCGATATCGACGCCTATGTCGCCGGGATGGAACTCGGCATCGCCATCGGCAACGGCCGGGGCTTCGACGCGATGCGCAAGGCGCAGGTCAGCATTCCGGGCGGCGGCCGCGAAAAAATCGTCGAGCACATCCGCGCCAATGCCGGGACCTATTTCCACTACGTCGGCACCTGCGCGATGGGGACGGATGCGAACGCGCCGGTCGACGAGATGCTGCGGGTGCGGGGCGTGGCGCGGCTTCGCGTCGTGGACGCATCCGCGATGCCGGAGGTGCCCTGCTGCAACACGCACGCGCCGGTGCTGTCGCTCGCCGAGCGCGGGGCGGAATTGCTGCTCGGATAGTCCTCGTGTGGGCGACGAAGAACAACCGGCGGGGCGCTGCCGCCCCGCCGGGACAACGATGCGGTCAGCGGTCGTTTTTCTTGAGCCACGCCTTCATCAGGGCGATTTCGCTCTCCTGTGCCCGCACGATGTCTTCGGCGAGTTTCCTGATTTCAGGATCCTTGCCGAACGCGAGCACGGTCCTGGCCATGTCCACCGCGCCCTCGTGATGGGGGATCATTCCCTTCACGAAATCCACGTCGGTGTTGCCGGTGTAGGCGATGTCCATCGCGCTGTGCATCTTGGCGTTGATGCCGTGGAACGCCAGGCTCGACGGACTGCGGTCGCCCTTCGGCTGCGAGGCCGCGGCGTGACCCGCCGAGGCGTCGCCGCGGTGCATGCCGCCGGGCATGGTGTGGGGTCCGGCGCCGTGCTGGTGCATTTGCGCGGTGGCCACAACGGACGCGAGCGCCAGTCCGGCCACGGCCACGATGATGAGCTTCTTCATTGAAGGTTCTCCAAGTCTGTTTGTTTCAAGTGTGGTTGCTTCGGCGCGCCTGTTGAGGCGGCCGAGCCGTTCAATCGAAAGCTGTTCGGTCGATTACGACTGGAGCCGGGGAGGCCGGTCCGCCGGCTCCGGCGGGGCCGGCGCGATGCGGTCCGAAAGGCCGGGGGACAGCATGCTCAGGAAGACAGGAAAGGCCGCCGGCACGGCGAAGGCCGGCGATACGACCAGGAAGCAGCCGAACCCCTGACAGGGCGGCTGCGATTGCGGCAGCGCGGACGCATCGGATGACCCGGGTGCCGAATGGTCATGGACCGAGTGGCCGGGGGCGGGACTGGCGTGGCGGTGCATCGCATGGTCCGCGTGCCCCGCCGCGGCGAGCGTCATCACCGGCCCGTGGCCCAGGCTCATAAAGCCGAACACCAGCGCCAGCGCGAGGCGCAGCATGGGGGCGGTGGAGCGGACCGGGTGCATGATCCGAAAATAGGACGTTCGAAGCGGATTCGTAAGGCGTGCCGCGCAGAAATCGCACGGCCGAGCCTCATCCGCCGCCCAATCTAGACCGGCGTGCCGGACAGCGGGTGCTTGCGGGCGAAGACGATTCTGAGGATGAGCGCAGCGTGTCCTTTGACGGTCACGCGATCGCCGCCCCAGATGGACTTTGTCACGAAACCACGATCCTTCAGGCGGCCGATCTGATCGTAGGAGACTTCCAGGCCCGGCCCGTACACCAGGTTCGCCAGCGCGCGCAGATCGCCGCGGTGCAGGTCCCTGGTGAGCCATCCCTGTTTCGAACGAGATTTGCCGCGGAGGCGTGCGAAAACATTGATCGTAATGGCGAGGCTCACGAACCCGCACGCAATCAGGATCAGCCCGGTGTTCATCAATCGCGCCCCGTGGAAAACCACCTCAACTCGATGTACGCGACAGCACGACCGTGTCTCGCAGTAGTTGATTCGCGATCAGCCAGATAGGGGGCTTCGGCCGGTTTGCGCCGTCGCTGCCGGCACTCGGCGCTGCGCGAGCGGCCTTGTACCGTGGGCGGCGAGCCGCTATATCGCCGCGCATGATGAGGATCGCTCCCATCGCGCCGCGCCGACGCCGTCCGAAACAACCGGCGCGCGCCTGATTTTGTTCGTGCCGCCGGAAAGGGGTCCGCGGCAGGTTTTTCCCAAAAATGCTCCGCGGCGGTTGCCCTGATCCGGCGGTCCTGTACGACTACGGAAAAGGATTGCTGCCATGGCTTCAAAATTCGCCGCCAAATCGTCCGCCAAGGCCAGGGTCGGCGTGCTGGGCGCCTCCGGCTACACCGGATCGGAGCTGGTGCGGCTCCTGCTGCGCCATCCCAACGTCGAGCTTGCGCTGCTCACCGCCGACCGCAGGGCCGGGCAGGAAATGCGCGCGGTGTTTCCGCAGTTCTCGCCGTTCAAGCTGCCGACGCTCGTGTCGATCGAGGGCCTCGACTGGAAAAAGGCCGCGCTCGATCTCGCGTTCTGCGCGCTGCCGCATGCGACCACGCAGAAGGTCATCGGCGATCTGCTGGCCCAGGCGCCGAATACCAAGGTGGTGGACCTGAGCGCCGACTTCCGGCTGCACGACGTCGCGGCCTACGCGCGCTGGTACGGCCACGAGCATCACACGCCGAAGCTGCAGCGCGAGGCGGTCTACGGGCTGGTCGAGGTGCATCGCGCCGCGATCAGGAAGGCGCGGCTCGTTGCCAATCCGGGCTGCTACACGAGCTGCGCGCAGCTCGCATTAACCCCGCTGCTCAAGGCCAAGGCGATCGTGCCGGGTGAGATCGTGATCGACGCCAAGTCCGGCATGACCGGGGCGGGGAGGGCGGCCAAGGAGGAAATGCTGTTTTCCGAGGTGTCGGAGGGCTTCCACGCCTATGGCGTCGGTCATCACCGCCATATGGCCGAGCTCGACCAGGAGTTCTCGGCCGCCGCCGGCCGCGAGGTCACGGTGACGTTCACGCCGCATCTCGTTCCGATGAACCGCGGCATCCTCTCGACCATCTACGTGCGCGGGACAAAGGGGAAATCGGTCGAGGACCTTCATGCGATACTTTTGAAGTATTACGCCAAGGAGCCGTTCGTGCACGTCCTGCCGTTCGGCCAGACGCCGCAGACCCGCCACGTTCGCGGCTCCAACATGACCTTCATCGGGGTGGCGAAGGATCGCGTGCCCGGGCGCGCCATCGTGATCTCGGCGCTCGACAATCTGGTAAAGGGCGCGTCGGGCCAGGCGGTGCAGAACATGAACCTGATGCTGGGCTATCCCGAGGCGCTGGGGCTCGAGCAGGTCGCGCTGTTTCCGTGATCGCTTTGTTGCGCCGGCGGATTGCCGCCGGCGCGTCTTCGCAGGTCTACGACATCACCTTCACATACCGCCCCGGCGCGTCCTCGATGGCCTTCAGCTTGCCGCCGCCGGGCTCCCGCGCCGGCACCTGCTCGTCGCCGTGCGACTTGAGCCATTTGATCCAGTCCGGCCACCACGAGCCCGGATGCTCTTTCGCTCTCTTGAGCCACGTTTCCAGCGAGCCGGCCCCGGCCTTGCCGCCGGTCCAGTACTGGTACTTCACCTTGTTCGGCGGGTTGACGATGCCGGCGATGTGGCCCGAGCCGGACATGACGAACCTGACCGGCCCGCCGAAGAACTTCGAGCCGAGATACGCCGACTTCGCCGGCGCGATGTGGTCCTCGCGGGCCGCGAGATTGTAGAGCGGCACCTTCACCTTGCCGAGGTCGAGCTTGACGCCGGCGATCGTCATCTCGCCCTTCGACAGCGTGTTGTCGAGGTAGCACTGCCGCATATAGAACGAGTGGTTGGCCGCCGGCATCCGCGTCGCGTCGGAATTCCAGTACAGCAGGTCGAACGGCATCGGCGCCTTGCCGCGCAGGTAATTGTTGATGATGTAGGGCCAGATCAGGTCGTTCGAGCGCAGCATGTTGAAGGCGTTGGCCATCTTCTGGCCCTCCAGATAGCCGCGCTCGGCCATCCGCTTTTCCAGCGCCACAAGCTGCTCCTCGTCGACGAACACCTTCAGGTCGCCGGCCTGGGTGAAATCGACCTGCGCCGCAAACAGCGTGGCCGACACGACGCGGTCGTCGCCCTTGGCCGCCATATAGGCGAGCGCGATCGAGAGCAGGGTGCCGCCGACGCAATAGCCGATCGCATGGACCTTCTTCTCGCCGGTCGCGGCTTCGATCGCATCGAAGGCGGCGAGCGGTCCCTCGCGCATATAGTTCTCGAAATCCTTCTTGGCGAGCCGTTCGTCGGGGTTGACCCAGGAGATCACGAACACGGTGATGCCTTGATCGACGCACCATTTGATGAAGGATTTTTCCGGCGTGAGATCGAGCACGTAGAACTTGTTGATCCACGGCGGACAGATCAGCAGCGGCGTCTTCAACACGCTGGGCGTCGACGGCGCGTACTGGATGAGCTGCATGATCTCGTTTTCGAAGATCACCTTGCCGGGCGTGACCGCGAGATTGCGGCCGACCTCGAATTTCCCCGCGTCCGATTGCCGGATTTTCAGGTCGCCGCCGCCGGCCTGGATGTCCTCGGCCAGCATGTGCATGCCGCGCGCAAGATTCTCGGCGTTGGAGCCGAGCGTCTCGCGCAGTAGCTCCGGGTTGGTCAGCACGAAATTCGACGGCGAGACCGCGTTGGCGACCTGCTTGACGTAGAACTCGGCCTTCTGGCGGGTGTGGGGGTCGAGCCCGTGCGCGTCCTTGACCAGATGATCCGCCCAGTTGGTGCCGAGCAGATAGGCCTGCTTGACGAAGTCGAAGAACTGGTTCGACGACCATTCCGGATCGGCGAAGCGCCGGTCCTTCGGATCGGGCGTGACGACGGGATCGGTTGCTTCGCCGGACATGCGCTTGACCGCGGCGCCCCACAGATCGAGGTAGGCGCGGCCGAGCCGCGACTGCAGTTCGACCGCGCGGGATGGATCGGACAGCCAATAGCTGCCGACCTGGCCCAGCGTCTTGACCATGTCGTTGACTTCGTCGGACAGGCCCGGCTCGACCTGTCCGCCTTCGCGCGGCTTCATGTAGGCCGCAAGCGCCCTGCCGCCGTCCTCGACCATGCGGGCAAGGTTCTTGGCAAACGCCTCGATATCGACGGCACCGGCCTGCGCCGGTGCTGGCGCAACACTGTCCTTCATAGTCACCCCGCCGTTCCAGGCGTTAACCTGTCGTCGGCTCCGTTCCGCGCGATCCTTGCTTTGGACATATTGCCGGAATACCGCAGTGCCATATCAATATATTGAATTTACGCCAATTTCACGCTTGATGCCCAATCTTTGAAGATCGGGTGTCTTGGTTGTTGGGTTCCTTGGGGCCGACGGGTTGGGACAGATGGAACGGCGCGGGTCCGCAAGGCAGGGCGAGGGCGCATCTTGGCGTCTGGCCGCGCGCGTGCGCTGTCTCGCCGCACCGGTCGCGGCGCTCGTCATGGCCGCCGGGCTTTCCGGCTGCGCGGGGATTTCGCAGAAATTCGCCGACTCCGCATCGCAAATGCCGGGCATTGGTCTGCCGTCCACCGCCCCCGAACGGCCCTCCCTTCCGCCGGCCTTTCCGGCGGTCCACGACGTTCCGCCGCCGCGCAACAGCGTCGTGCTGACCAATTTCGAGCAGCAGAAGCTCGAGGACGATCTGGTGGCCGCCCGCGACCAGCAGCAGAGCGCCGTCGGGGTTCGTCTGCAACCGAAGAAGAAAGACCAGCAACCCCAACAACAGAAGCAGAAGCAGAAGCAGAAGCAGAAGCAGAAGCAGAAGCAGAAGCAGAAGCAGAAGCAGAAGCAGAAGCAGAAGCAGAAGATCACCCCGGTATCGAGCAGCCGCTCGATCTACTAGGGCCGCCCTAAATCATGCTACAAGGCTCCGCTTCGAAGTTGGCCTGACCATTCGCCGAGCAACGATCCGATGGACGAATTCTACCGCATCCGGCGCCTGCCGCCCTACGTGTTCGAGCAGGTCAACCGCGCCAAGGCCGCGGCGCGCAACGCCGGCGCCGACATCATCGACCTCGGCATGGGCAATCCGGATCTGCCCGCGCCCGCCCATGTCATCGAGAAGATGAAGGAGACGCTCGGCAAGCCGCGCACCGACCGCTATTCCTCGTCCAAGGGCATCCCGGGGCTGCGCCGTGCGCAGGCCGCCTATTACGCACGCCGCTTTGGCGTGAAGCTCAATCCGGACACCCAGGTCGTCGCCACGCTCGGCTCCAAGGAAGGCTTTGCCAATGTCGCGCAGGCGATCACCGCGCCGGGCGACGTCGTGCTGGTGCCCGATCCGAGCTACCCGATCCACGCCTTCGGCTTCCTGATGGCCGGCGGCGTGATCCGTTCGGTGCCGTCGGACCCGACGCCGGGCTTTTTCACGACGCTCGAACGCGCGATCACCCATTCGATCCCCAAGCCGATCGCGGTGGTGGTCTGCTATCCGTCGAATCCGACCGCGCATATCGCCGACCTCGACTTCTACAAGGAGTTGGTGCCGTTCGCGAAGAAGCACGGCATCTTCATCCTGTCCGATCTGGCCTATGCCGAGGTCTATTTCGACGGCAACCCGCCGCCCTCGGTGCTGCAGGTGCCGGGCGCGATGGAGCTGTGCGTCGAGTTCACGTCGATGTCGAAGACCTATTCGATGCCGGGCTGGCGCATGGGCTTTGCGGTCGGCAACGAGCGCATCATCTCGGCGCTGGGGCGGGTGAAGTCCTATCTCGACTACGGCGCGTTCACGCCGATCCAGGTCGCGGCGACGGCCGCCCTGAACGGCCCCGACGATTGCATCCGCGAGATGCGCGAAACCTACAAGCGCCGCCGCGACGTGCTGGTCGAGAGCTTCGGCCGCGCCGGATGGGACGTGCCGCCGCCGGCGGCGTCCATGTTCGCCTGGTCGCCGATTCCCGAGCCGTTCAAGACGCTGGGCTCCGTCGAATTCTCCAAGCTCCTGGTGGAGAAGGCGGAGGTGGCGGTTTCGCCGGGAACCGGCTTCGGCGAGCGCGGCGAGGGCTTCGTCCGCATCGCGCTTGTGGAGAACGAGCAGCGTATCCGGCAGGCTGCCCGCAATGTCCGCCGTTTCCTTGAAACGGCTCCGGAAAAATTGCACAACGTGGTTCCCCTCGCCACGCGGCGATAGAAGCCTTTCGATAGCGGACGCTGCATGGTCGCCCCCCTCAAAGTGGGTCTCGCCGGTCTCGGCACGGTCGGCGCCTCGGTGGTGCGTCTGATCGATCGCCAGCGCGATGTGCTGACGCTGCGCTGCGGGCGGCCGGTCGAGATCGTGGCGGTCAGCGCGCGCTCGCGCGGCAAGGACCGCGGCATCGACATGAAGCGGCTGCGCTGGGTCGCGGACCCGGTCGAACTCGCGGCCGACCCGGGGATCGACGCCTTTGTCGAACTGATCGGCGGCGACGGCAATCCCGCGCGCGCGGCGGTGACGGCCGCGCTCAAGGCCGGCAAGTCCGTGGTCACCGCCAACAAGGCGCTGCTGGCGAAGCATGGCGTCGAGCTGGCGGCGCTTGCCGAAAAGCACAAGGTCGCGCTCAATTTCGAGGCTGCGGTTGGCGGCGCCATCCCGATCGTGAAGACCTTGCGCGAGGGGCTCGCCGGCAACGCCGTGGCGCGCATCTACGGCATCCTCAACGGCACCTGCAACTACATGCTCACGCGCATGGAGCGCGAGGGGCTGTCATTCGACGAGTGCCTCAAGGAGGCGCAGCGGCTGGGCTACGCCGAGGCCGATCCGTCGTTCGACATCGAGGGCCATGACACCGCGCAGAAGCTTTCGATCCTGGCGAGCCTGACCTTCGGCATCCGCGTCGATCCGGGCGCGATCTACGTCGAGGGCATCACCTCGATCACCACCGCCGATCTCGAAGCCGCCGACGAGCTCGGCTATCGCATCAAGCTCCTGGGCGTCGCGGTGAAGACCGACAAGGGCATCGAGCAGCGCGTGCATCCGACCATGGTGCGCAAGGATTCCGCGATCGCCCAGGTGATGGAGGTCACCAACGCCGTCACCATCGATGCCGAGGGCATTCCGCCGATCACGCTCGTTGGGCCCGGCGCGGGCGGGATGGCAACCGCTTCCGCTGTTGTGGCCGACATCGCCGACATCGCGCGCGGCGTGCGGGCCGCTCCGTTCGGCCGGCCATCGGCCAGGCTCAAGGTCAGCAAGAAGGCGCCGATGCAGCGCCACGAGGGCGGCTACTACATCCGCATGCTGGCGGTGGACAAGCCCGGCACTGCGGCGACCATCGCCAAGCGCCTCGCCCAACACAACATTTCCATGGAATCCATCGTCCAGCGCCACAGCGGGCCGCCGGCGGGCGGCGCTGAAAAAGGCAAGGGCCCGGTTCCCGTCATCATCATCACCTACGCGACCACCGAGGATGCGGTGCGAAAGGCGCTCGCCGCGGTGCAGCGTGACAAGGTGATATCCGGGCGTCCGCAATTGATCCGCATCGAAAAAAACTGATGATGGGTCCGGTGACCGGCCCGACGATGGGTCCGATGTTTTTTGGGGAAACGTGAGATGGCGTCGATCACCGTCCAGTCGCATCTGGTGCTGGAGCGCATCCTGACGATCGAGATCGTCCGGGTGACCGAGCGGGCCGCGGTGTCGGCGGCGCGGCTGCGCGGGCACGGCAAGGACAAGGCCTCGGACCAGGCCGCGGTCGACGCGATGCGGCGCGAACTCAACAAGCTGCCGATCGACGGCACCGTGGTGATCGGCGAGGGCGAGATGGACGAGGCGCCGATGCTGTTCATCGGCGAGCAGGTCGGCAACAAGGCCGGCCCGAAGGTGGATATCGCCGTCGATCCGCTGGAGGGCACGGTGCTGTGCGCCAAGAACATGCCGGGCGCCATTGCGACCCTGGCCATGGCCGACGCCGGCACCCTGCTGCACGCGCCCGACTGCTACATGGACAAGATCGCGATCGGGCCGGGCTATCCGAAGGGAACCATCGACCTCGACGCGCCGGCCGAAGAAAACATTCTCAATCTGGCCAAGGCCAAGGGCGTGAAGCCGTCCGAGATCACCGCGATCCTGCTCGACCGGCCGCGACACGCCAAGACGATCGAGGCGATCCGCAGCGTCGGCGCCGCGGTGAGCCTGATCAGCGACGGCGACGTGGCGGGCGTGATCCACTGCGCCGAGCCCAAGACCGGCATCGACATCTATCTCGGCATCGGCGGCGCGCCGGAGGGGGTGCTGGCCGCCGCGGCGCTGCGTTGCATCGGCGGCCAGATGCAGTGCCGGCTGGTCATCGACAACGAGGCGCTGCGTGAGCGCACGTTGAACATGGGAATCAAGGACCCGAAGAAGAAATACGAGATCGAGGACATGGTGCGGGGCGACTGCCTGTTCGCCGCCACCGGCGTCACCACCGGCGCCATGCTGACCGGCGTGAAGTTCGGCAAGGACATGATCGAGACCGACACCGTGGTGATGCGCTCGGTCACCGGCACGGTGCGGCGCATCGTCGCCGAGCACCGTCAGCTCGAGAAATTCCACCTCGATTGAGCGGCCGATCCGGGGTTCATCCATGCCGCGCGACGTTCATCTGGTTGGCAGCGTGCCGGGCGCGAACGCAGCCGAGGTTTTCGAGACGGTCAGCGCGGCGCTGGGGCCAAGGCTCAAGCGCATTCCCGACGGCGAAACCGGCGTGCGCGCCGACTGGATCACCTGGCTCGAACCGGTGTTCGCCAGCAGCCCGGCGCTGGAGAAATCCGACGAGGTGTTCCGGCTGCATCCGACGGCGACGCCGCGCATCCGCTACCGCCTCAAGCCCGGCCGTTCGGCACGGGACGTGTCCTTCGACAACCTGTTCTACGCCGACATCGCCGAGCAATCGTACCGGGATTTCGCGAGACTCAAGGCCGAGGGGAAAATCCCGGCCCATTGCCGCTTTCAGATCGACCTCGTGCCGGCGCATTCGGTGATCTGGCTTTACCTGCAGGACGACCTGCACGCGCCGCTCGACCCGGTCTTCAATGCGGCGCTCAAGCGCGAGATCGAGAAGATCGCGGCCAGGCTGCCGCACGACCAGATCGCGATCCAATTCGACGTCGCGTCGGCGGTGTTCGCGCGGCTCGAACGCAAGGACGTCAGCAACTACGGGCGCACCAAGGACGAGACCCAGGAGAATTTCGGCCGCATCCTGATCGATCTCGCCAGCCACGTGCCCGCCGATATCGAGCTGCTGTTTCACTTCTGCTACGGCGACTCCAACCACAAGCATGTGGTCGAGCCGACCGACATGGGCGACATGGTGGACATGGCGAACCGGCTGACCGGCGGCATCGCGCGGCCGATCCAGTTGATCCACATGCCGGTGCCGCGCGACCGCTCCGACGACGCTTATTTCGCGCCGCTGAAGAACCTCCGGCTCAAGCCGCAGACGCAACTGTGCCTCGGCCTGGTGCATCACACCGACGGCGTGGCCGGCACGCGACAGCGTCTCGCCGCGGCGGAAAAATTCGTGACGGCGTTTTCCATCGGGACCGAATGCGGCTTCGGCCGGCGGCGGCCGGAGACTATTCCCGAGTTGCTTCGCATCCACGCCGAGGTGGCGGGCTGATGGCGGGCGACATCGCCATACGCCCGCTGCGGCCCGACGAGCGCGCCGGCTGGGAGCCACTGTGGCGGGGCTATCTCGATTTCTACAAGACCGCGGTGCCGAAGGAGACCTACGACATCACCTGGGCGCGGCTGCACGATCCGAACGAGCCGATGTGGCTTCTCGGCGCCACCGTCGACGGCAAGCTTCTTGGCATCGTGCACTACCTCTATCACCGCTCCTGCTGGACGGCCGGCGACTATTGCTATCTGCAGGATCTGTTCGTGGCGGAGGAGGCGCGGAAGCTCGGCCTCGGCCGCGCGCTGATCGAGGCGGTGTACAAGGAGGCCCGCGCGGCGGGCGCGAGCCGCGTGCACTGGCTCACGCACGAGACCAACGCCACCGCGCGGGCGCTTTACGACACGCTGGCGGACCGGCCGGGATTCATCCAGTACCGCAAGGTGTTTTGACGCGAGATTGGGAACCGGTGTGGAGTGAATTGCGGGGGCGCGGCGGTCCGGCAGCGCGCAAGCGCCCGGCACACCATATAAGTTCCTCTGACCTCGATTCGATTGAGAGATCGCATGGTCCCTGCTTTGGCCACCGCTTTGGCGCTGGCGCCAAAAGCATCCACACGCCTGTTCCTCGGCGTCGAGCGTTCGGTCTGTGGTCGGCCCTGGCGGGACCGGCTCGACGAGCGGGCGACGTCGCGGGCGCGGGCCATCGCCCAGCGGCACAATATCCCCGAGCTTCTGGCGCGGGTCCTCTCCGGCCGCGGCGTGGAGGTCGATGAGGTCGAGGCCTTCCTCGATCCGACCGTGCGGCGGCTGATGCCCGATCCGCACACCGTGACCGCGATGGAGCAGGCTTCGCTCCGCCTCGCCGACGCGATGCTGCGCGGCGAGAAGGTCGCGATCTTCGGCGACTACGACGTCGATGGCGCGACCGCCTCGGCCTTGCTCGCGCGATTCCTACGGCTCGGCGGATCGGACCCCATCGTGCATATCCCCGACCGGATTTTCGAGGGCTACGGCCCGAACGTCGAGGCGATCCGTTCGCTCGCCGAGCGCGGCGCGACGCTGCTCGTCACCGTCGATTGCGGCACCGCAAGCTTCGAGCCGCTCGCCGAGGCGCGCCGGCTCGGCCTCGACGTCATCGTGCTGGATCACCACCAGGCCGACGAGCGTCTGCCGGACGCAATCGTGGTCAATCCGAACCGGCTCGACGACCTGTCGGGCCTGGGCCATCTCGCCGCGGTCGGCATCGTGTTCCTCACCGTGGTCGCAGTGAACCGCGTGCTGCGCGCACGCGGTTTCTGGACCGAGGCGCGGCCGGAGCCGGACCTGCTCGGCTATCTCGACATCGTCGCGCTCGGCACGGTCGCCGACGTGGTGCCGCTGAAGGGCCTCAACCGCGCCTTCGTCGCCAAGGGGCTCCTGGCGATGCGGCGCCGCGACAATGTGGGCCTCACCGCGCTGATGGACGTGGCGCGGCTGTCGGGCCCGCCCGAACCGTTTCACTTGGGCTTCCTGCTCGGGCCGCGCATCAACGCCGGCGGGCGCATCGGGCGGGCCGACCTCGGCTCCTTGCTCCTTCGCACCGACGATCCGGTCGAGGCCGGGCGCATCTCAGCCGAGCTCGACCGCCTCAACGGCGAACGGCGCGCCATGGAGGTGGCGATGCTGGAGGAGGCGCAAGCGGAGGCCCAGGCCGCGCTCGGCATCGAGGAGAAGGGCGCGGTGGTGGTCACCGCCGCGGCGAACTGGCATCCCGGCGTGGTGGGACTGCTCGCGGCGCGATTGAAGGAGCGGTTCAACCGGCCGGCCTTTGCGATCGCGCTCGAACCCGGAGGCACCGGCACCGGCTCCGGCCGCTCGATCGCGGGCGTCGATCTCGGCAAGACCGTCCGCCGCGCGGTCGCCGAAGGGTTGCTGCTCAAGGGCGGCGGCCACGCGATGGCTGCGGGCATCACCGTCAAGCACGGCGCGATTGCGGAATTCCGCGCCTATCTCGAAAGCGAACTGGCCGAGGGCGTGGCGGCGGCGCGCGCCGACCAGGCGCTGCTGATCGACGGCGCGGTGAGCGCCGCCGGCGCCAATGTCGCCCTGGTCGAGATGCTGGCGCGGGCGGGTCCGTTCGGCGCCGGCAACCCGGAGCCGGTGGTGGCCCTGCCGAACCACACGGTGGCCTATGCCGATCCGGTGGGGCAGGCGCATGTTCGCGTGCGGCTGCGCTCGGGCGACGGCACCATGCTCAACGCCATCGCCTTCCGCGCGCTGGGACAGCCGCTCGGCGAGGCGCTGATGAAGAGCCGCGGCCAGGCGGTGCACGCGGCGGGCACGCTGTCGATCGACCGCTGGAACGGCGGCGAGCGAGTGCAGATGCGGGTGATCGATGTGGCGGCGGTGTCCCCGGGGTGACGGGCGCGCGTGCAATCGGCCATACTCGCCGCCCAAGCCACACGTACACCAGAGGGCCGATGTCCAAACTCAATCTCTCCGTCGCGGTCGGCGACTACGACCGCAACCGCCCGCTGATCGACGGAGCCGTGCAGATCGACGGCGTCGATCCGGTGTTCATGAAGCTCTATCCGGAGGAGATATTCTTCCGCGCGTTCCGCTCGGAGGAGTTCGACATCTGCGAGTGCTCGCTGTCGAGTTTTTCGGTCAAGACCGCGGCGGGCAATTGCCCCTACGTCGGCGTGCCGGCCTTCGTGTCGCGGATGTTCCGCCACACCTCGATCTATGTCCGCACCGACCGCATCAGGAAGCCGGAGGATCTCAAGGGCAAGAAGGTCGGCGTGCCCGAGTATCAATTGACCGCCAATGTCTGGGCGCGGGCGGTGCTGGAGGACGACTTCGGCGTTAAGCCGAAGGACATTCACTGGATTCGCGGCGGCATCGAGCACGCCGGGCGGCCGGAGAAGATCACCATCAGGCTGCCGAAGGGTGTGCGGCTCGACAGCGCGCCGGAGGGCAAGACGATTTCCGAGCTGCTGGCCAAGGGCGAGATCTACGGCTACATCGCGCCGCGCCCGCCGGCGGTGGCGTCGAAGAACATCGGCTGGCTGTTCCGCGATCCGGTCGCGGCGGCGAAGGATTATTTCAAGCGCACCGGCATCTTTCCGATCATGCACCTGATCGGCGTGCGGCGCACCCTGGCGGAAAAGCATCCGTGGCTGCCGGCGGCGGTGCTCAAGGCCTTCGAGCAGTCGAAGGCGCAGGCGATGGCACACCTTTGGGACACATCGGCGACCAAGGTGACGATGCCGTTCGTCGAGGAGCGGCTTGCCGAGACGCGCGATCTGATGGGCGAGGACTACTGGCCCTATGGCGTGGAGAGCAACCGCAAGACGCTCGACACCTTCCTGCATCACCACCACGCGCAGGGATTGTCGTCGCGGCGCCTGAAGGTGGAGGAGCTATTCCACCTCGGCACGCTGGAGAGTTTTAAGATTTAGGTCCTGAGCCTGGCGCTGCCGGTGGCGCGCCTTGGATTTCTTGCTTCGGTGCTTTGCGTATTTCGGCCGCTTGGGCGGATCGGGCTCGATCCGCGTCGTGGCGGTCACCGAGCCCGTGCTGGCCGGATCGGCGGATGCAACGACGCTCGGGTCGGCATATTCGATGCCGCGCTCGCCGATCAGCCGCTCATAGGCCGCGACCAGCGTCATGTAGGGATTGACGAAGACCCATCCGACCCTGGTCGGCACCTGAATGTCGAAATGCACGTGGAAGCTCGTTCCGGCTTCCTTCATGCTGAAGTTGCTGACCTCGCCGATGATCTCGCCTTCGTGCACGCGGCGTCCGCTCAGGAGATTGTCGGCGTCCATCTTTCGCGGGCTCATGTGCAGGTAGCGAAACCGGATGTGCTCGTTGACGGAATTGACGAAGAGATAGGCCGCCTCCTGCCGCGGCGAACGCAGGATGACGCCGTCGCGCACGGCGACGATGTTGCCGCGATGGGTGCAACGGTCGGCACCGGGCGGCGGCTTGCACGGTCCCGGCCGGATGTCCTGGCCTTGATGGCCGATGCCGGCGGGGCATTGGCCGACCGGGAAGCCGCGGCGCTCGCAAAAATTGTCGCGCCAAGGAAGCATCGGGGCCGGCCCATCCTCCGCCTCCGTGGCCTGGGCGCGGTTGCGGCGCTGATAGATCTCGGAGGTGGCGAAGGCCGGCGCGTCTTCGAGCGGAAAGCGGATCTGCGAATAGACTGTGGCGTCGGCCCGTCCGCCCTGGCCCTGGAAGCCGGTGCCGGACAGGAGCTGGCCCGGCCCGTAGTAGCCGAACGAGCGCGACACGCGGGCGGGCCGCTCGATCGGCAGAGGCGTTGCGGCCCGAAGGTTGCGCGGCATTCCGCCCACCACGCGAAGCGCGCGCAGGAAGCGGTGCGCCACCTGATCGGCGGCGCGGCAGGTCGGCATCTTGTAGCGGGAGACGCTCGAATCGAAGCAGGCGATCGAGACGACGTAGGGCGCGCCGAAGCGCATGAAGGTGTAGCGCAGATGATGCTCGTGGATCATCCGTCGGATGCCGGGGAAGTCCGGTTCGAGCGAAGCGACCGGCGCGCCTTCGATCGCGGTCGGCACGTCGAGATCGTAGAGCAGCGCCGAGCCGGAAATCTGCACCTGGATCGGCTCGGGAAACTTGATGTCGGAGAGTTCGGGAATGTCGCTGGTGCGGATCGTGACCGCGGCGTCGTAGCCGGCCGGACCCGGATAGAAGAACCGCGCGGCGTGAAAGCCCGAAAGGTAGCGCTCGTTGCCCGTGCCGCCCGTGCCCGCCGCCTGATCGCGCAGCAGCGCATCGACATCAAATGGCATTAGCACCGGCACAGGACTCGCGGTCAGGCCGGCGAACTGCTGCGACATCACCGCATTGAGCCGCGCGAGTGCCGGGGGGACCGCGCGGTTTGCGCCGCCCGTCCGCGATCTCGCCGACATGGCCATGGGCCGCAGTGCGTCGATGTTCGTCAATGACGCAAGCGCCGTCGGCCAGTCGATCTGCGCAAACGACAGGCGCGGCGGCTTGACGTCCTGGGCGGCGCTGCCGGCGCCGCCCAGGACAAGCAAAAACCCTGAAATCAAACCCACCAGTCTCACGAGGCGCTCGCATGAGGGACCATTCCCGGCGACAAAATAGCCGAAAAGGCGGATGGGGCGAGCGTTGTCGGCTTGGAACTCGAAAAAAATGCCAGGGAAAGTCGACTGTTAGACGACCGTTGCCAGAACGGCCGCCATCACCACCCCGAACAGGATGGTCGCCACCACGACGGGATCGATGAGCGTGTCGCCGGACCTGTGCATCATGGCCGCATCCATTCGGCTGCTCCCCACGGATAAACGCGGATGGACCGGAATGGTTGCGCGGCCAGCTGGCAATACCAGGCAAAAAGCCCAGGAAATACGAGGAAAATGGCCGGCTCGGAGGGACTCGAACCCCCAACCCTCAGGTTCGAAGCCTGATGCTCTATCCAATTGAGCTACGAGCCGAAACGGTCCTGCGGCGACCGGCATACAGCCCAAGTCGGCCTGCGCTCAAGGGAAATCGCCGCGCCCGGGGCTTCCCGGTGGCGCGGCGCCGCGGCCCCGATTAGCATCGGGCCGAGTGCGGCGGGGAGAACGGCGTCTTGTTCGGCCTGGAGCTGGATCGTATTCGGCCTGTTTTGGCGCTGATCGCGGCGATATCGGTCGCGCTCGGCGGGTGTTCAGGCTCGAATTCGATGTCCGATTTCGCCTTCGGCAAGGAGCGCGCTACACCGCCCCCGACCCGAAACTCTTTCCCTCGAACTACAAGGCGGAGGTCGCCGAGTATCTGCGGACCTCCCTGAGCAATCCGTCCAAGGTCAAGGACGCCTTCATCGGAGAGCCGGTGCTCAGGCCCATCGCCAGCGTTCCCCAGTATGTGACCTGCGTCCGCTACAATCCGAGGGACGGCAAGAACAACTACGAGGGCAGCCAATCGAATCTCGCGGTGTTCCTGAGCGGCAGGTTGAACCAGTTCCTTCCGGGAAATCCGGAGATATGCTCCGGTCTCGCCTACCAGCGCTATCCTGAGCTGGAATCGATGGTGCCGTAGCGTCATAGGAGAAGTCATGCGGACATGGCCCAATATCTCTGGCATCGTGCTTCGGGCATCGGTGTTCGCGCTCATGCTCATCGTCGCGATGGGCGCGCCGGCGGAGGCCCATCATGTGATGGGCGGCCGCACGCCCTCCACCTTCATGGACGGGCTTGTCTCCGGTCTCGGTCATCCTGTCATCGGCATCGATCATCTCGCCTTCATCGTGGCGATCGGCATCGCCGCCGGCGTCGCCGGCATCAACATCGCCATTCCGTCGCTGTTCATCGCGGTCTCGGCGGTCGGCGTGGCCTTGCACGTTCGCGGCGTCCCGCTCCCCGGCGTGGAAGCGCTGGTCGCGCTCACGGTCCTGGTCGCCGGTGCCGCGATCGCCCTGGGACGCTCGCTGCATGCGGGGGTCTGGGCTGCGCTGTTCGCCGTGGCCGGGCTGTTTCACGGCTATGCGTTCGGGGAATCGATCTTCGGCGCCGAAGCGTCTCCGCTGGCGGCCTATCTCCTGGGTCTCGTCATCGTGCAGGCTGTGCTCGTGACGGCGGTCGCATTGCTGGCGCGGCGGCTCGGGCCGGCCGCGATCGAGCCGCGGCTGGCGGGAGCGGCCATCGCCGGAATAGGGATTGCAGTTCTGGCAGGGCAGATGCTTCCGGCATGACGTACTGCGCCTTGCCGCCTTTACGAAAACAAAGCATCTTCGCCGCCAACCGACCCATCAATCGCAGCCGGGAGCCAAGCCCGGCGCGAATCCGGAGGTAGCGATGATTCAAGCCCGACGTTTCAGCCACGCGACGTTCGAGACGCCCGACCTTGAGCGGCAAATCGATTATTTCACGCAGGTCGTCGGCCTCCAGGTCGCCGCGCGTGAGAACGGCCACGTGCATCTCGCGACCAAGGTCGGCGATCTCGTGCTGCAGGTCAAAAAGTCCGACGCCGCGCGCTGCGCCACGCTCGCCTTCCAGGTCGATCCGCACCTCGATGTCGCCGACATCCGCAAGGGGCTGGAGGCCGAGGGCGTGCGCGGCGAGTTGCAGAGCGACGCCGCGCCCGGCGTGCCCAAGGCGGTCGTGTTCGACGACCCGAAGGGGACCCGGATCGAGGTCTTCGCCGGGCAGGCGCCGATCGCCAAGAACCAGCCGGTCGCAGGCATCGGCCCGCTCAAGCTCGGCCATCTGGCGTTCTGCGTCGACGATCCCAAGGCGTTCGCGGATTTCTACTGCAAGGTGATGGGCTTTCGCGTTTCGGACTGGATCCAGGACTGGTTCGTGTTCCTGCGCTGCGGCGCCGACCATCACACCATCAATTTCGTGCGCGGCAAGCGCACCATGATGCATCACGTCGCCTTCGAACTGAAGGACTGGTCGCAGATCCAGACCGCGATGGATTTTCTGGGAAGCAAGAGCATCCCGCTCGCCTGGGGCCCGGGGCGGCACGGGCCGGGCCACAACATCTACACCTATCACCGCAATCCGGACGACCAGATCATCGAGCTGTTTACCGAACTCGACAAGATGCTCGACGAGTCGCTGGGCTACTTCGAGCCGCGGCCCTGGCACCGCGACCGCCCGCAGGTGCCGAAGGTGTGGAACGAGGCGCGCGACATCTGGGGCCAGCCGCCGACGCCGGACTACATCCGCCAGCGCGGGTAGGGCGCACGCCGGTGTGGAGCTAACGCCATTGCGAACTCCTCCCAGCTCGCCAGCGATAGCTCCTTGCCATCGCGGCCACGAACCCGTGGTCGGTCGATCGCCATCTTGCCGCCGTGGAAGCCGATCTTGCCCGTCGTGTGGCCCCAGC
>CAMAWG010000067.1 GCA_945861855.1 Rhodoplanes serenus | reverse complement strand
CGGCCAAGCTCAACGACGTCGATCCACAGGCCTGGCTGGCCGACGTGCTCGGGCGTATCGCAGACATCCCGCAGGGCCGGCTTCCTGAATTACTGCCGTGGAGTTGGAAGCAATCAAATCTGCGAGTGGCCGCATGATCCGTAGCCGCTACGCCGCGGTACTCGGCGTAGGCTTACCTTTAAACTTGCTCATGATCTTGCGCAGTTGCTGCAACGCCTCATCGGCTCTGCCCTTCTTGCTCAGGATCACAAGATCATCGGCGTAGGTCACGAGGCGAGTGCCGAGGTTCGCTCCAGCCCGAGCATCTTCCACGAACCGGAGCATCCAAAGGTTCGCTAGTAACGGTGAGATGGGTGACCCTTGCGGGATACCGAGTACAAAAACGTGACGCATGGCGATCCTGCCTGACTCAACGGCAAACCAGAACCGGGATTTTGGTGTGCGTCAGAACCTTATTGGTCACACTGCCCAATAGAACCGCAGAGAATCCGCTCCGCCCATGCGAAGCCATGACGATCAGATCGCAGCCCCGATCCCGTGCCGTTTTAATGATCGCTTCATAAGCCTGCTCATGCTCAAGCTGAACCGTCTCGCAAGGAACCGCGGCTGTCTTGGCGGCGTCCGTCACGTGGCTCAGCGCCTTTATGGCATGTTCCTTGGCATGCTTGGAATGCTGCGCAAGGAGTTCGGGCATCTGCCGTATCTGTGACTCAGGTAAACTAAAGACATTGAATGGAGCCTTGACAATCAGTGCGGTAATTTTGGCGCCAACCGATTTCGCCAGCGACACTCCGTGTGAGACAGCTTTTTCCGCAAGCATCGATCCGTCTGTTGCAACCAAGATATTGCGATACATGTCCTTCTCCTCGGGCTCCTGCTTGGCTGTTTACGGCTAGAGATTAGGAAAAGCCGCCGCGATCCTTGAGCGATCTGTTGTGCTCATTTTATAAGTATATGCTGGCGGCTATCGAGGTTCGACTAGTTGACTTAGATCAACGCGCTCTATGACGGCGGGAGCAGGCTGAAGATTAATATCGTTCGAAGAGTATTTGTGACGATCCATAATACAATGCGAGAAGTTTGATAGAGATTGGTTGCCTCCATCGAGTTGGCAACGAATCCACGAACGGTCGCATAAACGCCGCTAGCCCGCGCCGACCAGGTGATTGACTGAAGGCGCGCCTCCAGGCTTGGGGAGGAACTGATCACGAATGATCACGCTTGAAGATTGCATTGGATTGTGTGGCTTGACCGAAGAGGAGGTGCTTGCCATTGCAGAGCACGAACACCTTCCCGTAATCGCTGCAACAGCGCTCGTTCAGTACCTCTTGTCCCAAGAGCATGGCAGTGAAAATGTCCGGGACATGATTGTCGATGATATTCGGGACGCCCAGCGAAGCGGCGACAAACGACATGTTTTGACCTTGCTGCATGTACTTCACCATTTCCTGAAGTCCCATCCAGAGGCTGAGCCATTTCAACATCCCTGGAGCAAGCGGCGTTGACGGTTCGCAGTTTCATGTTGCAGTGCATAAGTCTCTTCCTGGCACATCGCGTCATTTCGCGGCGACGCAGCGATTCAGTCGCTATCGGAGCGATAGCAGACATTCAACTAGCCGCGGCAACAGAACCGGATGTATGAGTACGCGCGCTCAGAGCAGATGCACCGCGTGCGGCGCGAACAGCCCAATCGCCATGAAGCCTAAGCCGATCGCGCCGAGGCCCGCCGCCAGGAAGCTCAGCGCCACGATGCCGGTGATGACGGTTGACGACGCCAGCACGATGCCGATCTGGAAGGCTGCCGAAGCAAACTCGTAGTGGTGATACTTGGCGAGGTAATCGTCCCGGTGCTTCTGCTCTTCGATCGCGCGCCGGGCGAGTTCGACGGTGCCTTCGCCCTTGCCGCCGGCGGCCTCAGGCTCGGAGCGGTAGCGCGCCGCGGTCTTGGCCCATTCGTCGACCTGCTTTTCGATCGCAGCCTTCCGCGCCGGATCGGTGACGCCGACCAGATCGAGCTTGGTCTGCTCGCCGGCGACGAGGGTGGCGGTGCGCCGGATGTTCTTGGCCTGGAAGAAATTCCAGAGGTTGGACGCTTCGATCTGTGAGTTCAGCGCGGAGGTCTGGGCGCTCTTGCCCATCGTCTCGGAAAAGGCGAGGAACAGCGCCAGCACCGCGATCAGCAGCGCGACCTTCTTGTTGAGGTTCTTGCTGTCGTCGACGCCATGGCCGCCTCCGCCATGCTCATCGTCGTGCTTGATCTTGTGCTCGACCTCGTGCTGCACCGCATGCACACCGTGGCTCATGTCGCATCCCCATCAGCGCCTCGGATCTGACGTCCGATCGGCGCATTGTATCACGCTCGCGGGTGGGTGTTGCGATAGACTTCCAGCAGGCGGTCGGTGTCGACAGCGGTGTAGATTTGCGTGGTCGAGAGCGAAGCGTGGCCCAGCAGCTCCTGGATCGCGCGCAGGTCGCCGCCGCGCGACAGCAGATGCGTGGCGAAGGAATGGCGAAGCGCATGCGGCGTTGCCGAGTCCGGCAGACTGAGTGCGCCGCGCAACCGTTCCATGACAAGCTGCAGGATACGCGGGGACAATGGCCCGCCCCGCGCGCCGACGAACAGCGGCCCGTCGGCGGGAAGATCGTAGGGGCACAGCGTGACGTAATCGTGGATCAATTGTGACACCTGCGGCAGGAGCGGCACCATGCGCTGCTTGTTGCCCTTGCCGGTGACGGTGATGGCGTCGCCCTTTCCGGGCGCAGGAACGTCGCCGCGAACAAGGCCGAGCGCCTCCGATATTCGCAAGCCCGAGCCGTATAAGAGCGCGAACACCGCAGCGTCGCGCGTGAGCATCCACTGTTCACGCGCCTCTCCCGCGCGCAGGTCGGCGTCGGCGATCTGCTTCGCCGAAGCGATCGCCAGCGGTTTCGGCAGCGTCTTCGGCACCTTAGGCGCCCTTACCGCCGCCAATGCTCCGACTTTCCCCTTGTTATTCCTCTCTAAAAACCGCGCAAACGACCTGATTCCCGCGAGCATCCGCATCAGCGAGCGCCCGCCGACGCCGTCCGCCCGCCGCGCAGCCATGAACGCGCGCACGTCCTGCGGCGTGAGCTTGGCGAGTTCGGCGAGATTCGGCGTCTCTCCCAGATGCTCGGCCATGAACAACAGGAACTGCCGGACATCCCGTTCGTAGGCTTCCACGGTCTTGCCCGACATGCGCCGCTCGGCGCCGAGATGTGCGAGCCAGCGCGCTGCTTCCGCAGCCACGTCACGGGCGGCGAAGCTGAGTTCCGGCAAGGCCTTGGGCTGTCTTGTGCTTGACACGAGGCCAACTATCTCACCCCCTTCCTTCACCCTTCCTTAACCGGCCGGAATAGGGCCAGATCGCTGCATGGCCACGCCGTTCGTCGATGTTTTGGTGCCGGTCGCGCTCGATCACACCTATTCGTACCGGGTGCCGCGCGATCTCGACCTCAAGCCCGGCGACATCGTCGCCGTGCCGCTCGGTGCGCGGCAGGCCATCGGCGTGGTCTGGGCGGACGACGTCACCATCAAGCCCGGCCTGCACAACCGCATGAAGGACGTCGAGCTGAAGCTCGATTATCCGCCGCTCAGGCCCGAGCTGCGCAAGTTCATCGATTGGGTGTCCGAATACACCCTGAGCCCGCGCGGCATGGTGCTGCGCATGTGCCTGCGCATGGGCGATCTCGGCCCGGCGCGCGAGAAGGTCGGCGTCCGGATCGCAGGACCGGCGCCCAAACGCATGACCGTGGCGCGTACGCGGGTGCTTCAATTGCTCGCCGACGGGCTGCTCCGGAGCAAGAGCGAGGCGGCGCACGAGGCCGGCGTTTCGGCGGGCGTTATCAACGGGTTGGTCGACGAGGGCGCGCTGGAAACCGTGGTGCTGCCGCCGGAGCCGGTGGCGCGCCGGCCCGACCCCGACCATAACATCCCTGAATTCAGCGATGCTCAGCGGCAAGCTGCCGATGTTCTGCGCGCGAGCGTCGCGAACAACGGCTTTTCCGTCACGCTCGTGGACGGAGTGACCGGCTCGGGCAAGACCGAAGTCTATTTCGAGGCGGTGGCCGAGGCGATCCGGCAAAAAAAGCTGGTGCTGATCCTGATGCCGGAGATAGCGCTCACCGCGCAGTTCCTCGATCGCTTCGCTGAGCGCTTCGGCGTGCGTCCGGCGGAATGGCATTCCGAGATCGCGCCGCGGTTGCGGGCGCGGACCTGGTCCGCCGTCGCGACCGGCGAAGTGTCCGTCGTGGTCGGGGCGCGCTCGGCGCTGTTCCTGCCTTATGCCGACCTCGGGTTGATCGTGGTCGATGAGGAGCACGATCCGGCCTACAAGCAGGAGGACGGCGTGCGCTATCACGCCCGCGACATGGCGGTGGTGCGGGCGCGCGAGACCGGCATCCCCATCGTGCTGGCCTCGGCGACGCCGTCGGTCGAAAGCGAGGTCAACGCGCGGCGCGGCCGCTACGCCGCGCTGCATCTGCCCGAGCGGTTCGGCGGCCAGCATTTGCCGTCGGTCGAAGCGATCGATCTGCGGCGCGAGGGGCCGCCGCGCGGGCGCTTCATCTCGCCGCGGCTTGCCGAGGAGGTGAAGGTCGCGCTCGAGCGCAAGGAGCAGGCGCTGTTGTTCCTCAACCGCCGCGGCTTCGCGCCGCTTACGCTCTGCAACGCCTGCGGCCACCGCATGGCTTGCCCGAACTGCGACGCCTGGCTGGTCGATCACCGTTTCAAGCGGCGGCTCGTCTGCCACCACTGCGGCTACTCCATGCCGCCGCCCGAGCAATGCCCGAAATGCGAGGCGAAGGGCAGCTTCGTCGCGGTCGGCCCCGGCGTCGAGCGGCTGGAGCAGGAGGCGGCGGAGCTGTTTCCGGGCGCCCGCATCCTGGTCCTCTCCAGCGACCTGGTCGACACCATGGAGCGGCTGCGGCAGGAGCTCGACGACGTGGCGCAGGGCCGCTTCGACATCGTCATCGGCACGCAACTCGTGGCGAAGGGCCACCATTTCCCCAAGCTCAATCTCGTCGGCATCGTCGATGCCGATCTGGGCCTCGCCAACGGCGATCCGCGCGCCGCCGAGCGCACGTTCCAGCTTTTGCATCAGGTGGTCGGCCGCGCCGGCCGCGAGGAGGGCCGCGGCTACGGCTATCTGCAGACGCACCAGCCGGAGCATCCGGTGATGCGCGCCCTGATCGCGCAGGATCGCGAGGCGTTCTATTCGGCGGAGATCGCGGTGCGCGAGAAGACCGGCTATCCGCCGTTCGGCAGGCTGGCGAGCCTGCTCATTTCAGGCGCCGACAAGCACGCCACCGAGGCTCACGCCCGCAAGATCGCTGCGGTCTCGCCGATCCACGACCAGGTGCGCGTGCTCGGGCCGGCCGAGGCGCCGCTCGCCGTGGTGCGCGGGCGCTATCGCTTCCGGCTGCTGGTGAAATCGCCGCGCACCTTCGACCTGTCGGCGTATCTGCGCGAATGGCTTGCCGCCGTGCCCAAGGCCAAGGGCACGCTCAAGCTCGAAGTCGATGTCGATCCGCAGAGTTTTTTCTGAGGTCACGCGCCGAAAAAACGCGATTGTCAGGTCGCCAGATCATGTGCGCTGTGTTCCTCATAGCGACCGGATAGCAGACATCGCAAAAAAAGTCCGCGATGTGCGAGAAGCGGACGCGGCCACTCAACCGCGCGCATACGTTTGAGCGTGAAATATCAACTGGCACAAGCGAAACAGTTGAAAAGCGGGCGGCTGTTGAGATGTACGCAAAAAGGCCCCGACTGGGCATATCCCAGCGGGGCCTAGCGGCTCTGGTCGAAAACTTGGGGCAGAACGACCGGAGTTGCCTGTTAGCGACGTTCTGCTGCTCTAGGCCTTCTTCGCCTTCTTCGCCTTCTTAGCTTTCTTCGCCTTCTTGGCGGGTTTCGCGGGAGTAGCAGCCTGGGCCATCCCCGGATTCATCGCAGCGCTCATGAATTTTGCAGTGTTTTGCTGAGCCGCCATCGCCGGATCGGGCTTCGCAGCCGCCTTTTTCTTCGCGGCGTCGGCGGAGGTCGAAAGCGATGCAGCAAGCAAGACTGCCAGTAGAAGTACGGCCTTACGCATGTGAACCCCCAGCGTCATGTTCTACCGGATATCCGGCACTGCAGATGATGCACAAGAAAGGGAGAATTGGAAAATGGGATGGTTGATCGGCGCTGCGGCAAAGTCGCGCAGCGTTCGTCAACCTATCCGCAACTCGAAGACTACCGATGCACAGAATACCTCGCGCATTCAGGCCGCCGCCGACCAAAATCAACGATTGGATCGACGCCCCTTGAATTGATATGCCCTGTTACCGGAAAAAAGAACATTCGGCGGGCTTGCTGTGATGTCCGCAAAGTGCAGAAGCGACCAGAGGGTTGCAGCAACGGAAGCTTATTCGATCACCTCGTCGGCGCGGCCGAGCAGCATCGGCGAAACGGTGAGGCCGAGCGCCTTGGCGGTCTTGAGGTTGATAATCAGCTCGAACTTGGTTGGGAAGGCAACTGGCAGATCGGCGGGCTTGCTGCCCTTGAGAATCTTGTCGATGTAATCGGCGGTGTCGCGCCACTGCGCGTGGTAGTCGGGGGAATACGACGCAAGTCCTCCCGAGGCAGGCACCACCCGACCAGTTGAGAGCAACGGCAAGCGATGCTTCATCGCCAGATCAACAACCTCTTTTTTGAAGATGGTCGTCATTGTGATCACGGCGTTTATTTGCTTCCGCGTCATTATCTCGAAAGCCGGTTCCAAAGGGTCCGCGGGCTGCAGCGCAATCGACTCCATCTCCATGCCGACCCTGCGGGCGCCGGTGTCCACACCTTCGATGAACAGTTTGGAGAAGGGATCGTTCCGGTTTGAGAGAGCCGCAACGCGGCGGGCGTTTGGAAGCAGCTCTCGGGTCAGCTCGACGACCTTACCGATGACTTCGGCAGCGCCTCCCGCGAGGCCGGTGATATTGCCGCCAGGCCGGGCAAGGCTCGCGACCAGGCCGCTCGCCACCGGGTCGCCGACTTGTCCCATCACGATTGGGATTTCGCCGGTGGCCTGTTTCGCCGCCAAGGCAGCCGGAGTCTGGAATGCAACAATGATATCGACTCTTGATCGAACCAGTTCTGCGGCCTTCTCGACGAGCAAAGCCTGTTGTCCTTCGGCGGCGCGAATTTCCAGCCGGATATTGCGGCCGTTGAAATAATTCCGGTTGCTCAGTCCTTCATGAAGGGCTTTCAGAAACGGCGCGGGGTCGGGAACTCCCAAGAGGAGAACCCCGATTGTGGGAATTCGAGTCTGCTGCGCGTTTGCCACGCGCGGCCACACCGCTGCCGCGCCTCCGAGAACACTGAGAAATTCCCGCCGCCTCATGCCTGCCCCTAGGCTCTGGACGAGGCATCGTAACGGCTCAGACTAACGATCTGAAAGGGGCTTAAACCGCCTTCGCTACTGCAACATGAGATACTGGCCGAAGTCCCCGTTGGGTCACAAGGCGATCTCGGCCCCGAGGAATGCTAACTTACCACCTCGTCTCTCAAAAAGTATTTCAGGATTTCCGCCTCATGGCAGCTCCCCGCATCGGACTCGCGTTAGGTAGCGGCTCTGCCCGTGGGTGGTCGCACATCGGGGTCATTGAATCATTGGCAGAAGCCGGCATTGAGGCCGACATCGTCTGCGGAACTTCGATGGGATCGTTGATTGGTGCGGCATATGTAGCCGGACGTTTGACGGAGCTACGCCAATGGGCGGAGACCGCCACTTGGCGTGAGATAGTCGGACTTATGGATGTCCGGTTGTCCGGTGGCGGACTGATCAACGGCAAACAAGTGGTCTCTTTTCTGAGAGGATTGGGCGTCGAAGAGCCAATCGAGAGCTACGCCAAACGATATGCAGCAGTCGCTACCGATCTTGTTAGTGGCCGCGAGATTTGGCTGGAGTCTGGACCAATTCATGAGGCGGTGCGCGCCTCAATCGCGCTGCCGGGGATTCTCAGTCCGGCGAGCATCGACGGTAAGTGGCTTGTCGATGGCGGGCTGTCCAATCCGGTGCCGGTCTCGGTTTGCCGAGCACTCGGGGCTGAAGTGATTATCGCGGTTAATCTCAATGGTGATTTACTGGGTCGACGCTTTGCGAGCGAGCCCAGCGCGGAGATGACCTTGCCTTCGCGCGTCCCGAGCGACTTCCTCGATCGTATCCTCAAAGAGCTGCCGGCGCCGTTGCGCGAGCAAGTTGCTCAGATTGCCCCGCGGCTCCTGCCGCAAGGGCCTTCGACGCCAGGATACTTCGATGTGCTCAGCAACTGCATCAACATTATGCAAGACCACATCACGCGCGCCCGACTCGCCGGTGAGCCGCCACATGTGATGCTCGTTCCGCGATTGCGCGACATCGGATTAATGGAGTTCAACCGGGCCAAGGAGGCGATTGCCGAAGGTCGACATTGCGTCGAACAAGCGCTGCCGATGCTGCGGCATTATTTGTAGAGAATATCTGGGTCATTCACGTCGATTCCGGCGGGCTATGTACGGTTGCCCCCTGATAGCGACCGCGGAGCGGACACGCCGGGAGGCCCGGTTCGTGCCATTCACGACCAAAGTGCGCCGCAGCGACGCATCTCGTTGTTCGATCACCTCGTCGATGCGCAGTAGGAACGATTTCGAGATCGTGAGCCAATCGCCTTTGCTGCCTTGAGATCGATCGCCAGGCCGTATCTCTTCGACGCCTGCACCGGGAGGTCGCCCAGGCTTGTCGCCCCTGAGGCTGCGATCGACACAAAGACAAGCAGCACTTGCTGCCGGGACAATCACGCGCGGCTCGCAGAGGCCGAGCAACGGCTCAAAAAAGCCGATCGAGCAGGGGCTATGATGCGCCTGCTCACTCCGGCTTGATGCCAATCGCCGCCAGCGTCTTGCGCCAGAACTCCGCCTGCGAGCGGCCCAGCGCCGCGGCTTCCTCGGGCGTGCCGCCGGCGACAGTGAACTCAAGCTTGCCGATTTTCTCCTGCAGGGCCGCGTCCTTGAGCACCTTGTTGACGGCCGCATTGATGCGCGCGACGACGTAATCGGGCGTGCCGGCCGGCGCGGCGACGCCGAACCATTGGTTGGCGTCGAGCCCGCCCATGTCGACCCCGCTCTCGCGCAACGTCGGCACTTCCGGCATCGACTTCATTCGCTGGTGTCCGGTGACGCCGAGAATGCGCACCTTTCCGTCGCGGCCAAGCGCGATCGAGGTGGAGGGCGCGGTGAACAGCAGCCCCACATGGCCCGCCACGATGTCCTGAATCGCCGGCGCCGCTCCGCGATAGGGCACGAGCGTCATCTTCGTCGCCGTCGCCTGCAGGAAGGCGACAGCGCCCAGGTGCGGCGGCGAGCCGACGCCGGAGTGAGCAAGCTTGAGATCGTCGGGCTTCGCCTTGGCCAGCGCGATGACCTCGCCCACGGTCTTGGCCGGCAGCGTGTTCGCGCCGACGAACGACAGCGGCGTGCGGGCGCTGACCACGATCGGGCGGAAGTCCTTGATCGGATCGTAGGTCGCGCCGGCCACGAGGCTGGGGCCGACGACCAGGGCGACATCGAAAGAGCCGAGCGTATAGCCGTCGGGCGCCGCGCGGGACAGCGCCAGCGCCGCCGTCGAGCCGCCGCCGCCCGGCCTGTTCTCGACCACGACCGGCTTGCCGAGTTCATCCGCCAGCGGCGCGGCCACCGCGCGTGCGATGACGTCTGTGGGCCCACCCGCGGCGAAGCCCACCAGGAATGTGATGGGCCGGCTCGGATAGGTCGCGGCGCTTTCCTGCGCCTGCGCTGGAGCGCCGGCAATGAGGGCTGCGAGGCCCAATGCCGTCCCCAGAGCGACCGACACCAAATCACGGACGCCGACTGGCATGAAAGCCTCCCTGCTTGCAGGATGCGACCTTGCGCACTCCGCCAGTTTAGGCACGGCCCGACGAGCCCGTCCACCCGGCCGTTCGGTCTCCGTCAGCTTCGCTCCAGAAAGCCGACGTGCAAGCGGGCATCCTCGCGATTCGAGGCGCTAGAGATCGGGATGCGGCGCGGCGGTGCTGGGCCCTTTCACGGTCATCATCCAGCAGTAGATCTCGATCCGGTTGCCGTCGGGATCGAGGAAGTAGAAGGCGTGGCTCCCGCTCCCGCCGACGAACCCCTTGTCGCCTCCTTCGGGGGCGTGCACGTAGGGTCCCATGACGAGCTCTACGCCGCACGAGCGCACGTGGTCGAGCGCCAGCAACCAGTCCTCGCGCGAGTCGACTTCGAGCGCGATGTGGTCGAGGCCGGGCGCTCTGCGGCGGGCGGAATCGGTCACGGCGACGCCCGCCTTCCGCGCGTCCTCCGGCAGCTCGAACAACACGATGTCGTGGTGCTTGTCGCCGATACGCATGAAGCAGATGGGCCGCCCGATGTCCGGCGGGCCCCAGCGCCCGGTCAGCTTGAGACCCAGAACCTTGCGGTAGAAGGCGAGAGAACGATCGACGTCGCTGACATGAATGCCAACGTGCCCGACCCGGTCCAGACGGATCCCCATGCTCTCACCCCCTCAACAGCAGCCGGACCTTGCCGGCCAATTCGCCAATCAAGTCTCCAACAATGAGCCCGTAGAAACGATCGTCAAGTGTCACCCTGGCTTGATGCCGACGGTCCGGATCACCTTGCCCCACTTCTCGATCTAGCCGGCGACATACTTTGCCATGTCGGCGGGCGAGCCTGGAAACGCCAGGCACCCCAGGTCGGCGAGGCGCTTGCTCACCTTGGCGTCGGCGAGACCGGCATTGATCTCCTTGTTCAACCGCTCGACGATCTGAGGGGGCGTGTCCTTGGGCGCGGCGACGCCGTACCAGCCGCTGGCCTCGTAGCCCGGCAGGAATTCGCCCATCGCCGGGACATCCGGCAAGACGTCCAGCCGCTTCGTCGTGCTTACGGCCAGCGCGCGCATCTGGCCGGACTTGATGTAGGGAAGCGACGACGGCACGACGCCGAACATCACCTGTACCTGCCCGCTCAGCAGATCGGGCCTCGCCACCGGCTCGCCGCGGTAGGGAACGTGAACCAGTTTGACGCCGGCCATCATCTGGAACAGCTCGCCGCCGACGTGGAGCGGGGTCGCATTGCCGCTCGACGCCATGTTGATCTTGCCCGGATTGGCCTTGGCATAGGCGACGAACTCGGGGACGGTCTTCGCCGGAACCGATGGATGCACTTCCATGACAAGGGGAATACGGCCTATGAGCGCCACCGGCGCGGTGTCGTTTACGAAACTGAAGCGGAGATTGTCGAACAACGACGCATTGATTGAGTTCGCCGACATGCAGAACAGCAGCGTATAGCCGTCCGCGGGTGCGCGAACGACCGCTTCGGTGCCGATATTGCCGCTGGCGCCCGGCCGGTTGTCGATGACGACGGGCTGGCCCAGCCGGTCCGATAACCATTCGGCGATCACGCGGGCGACGATGTCCGGTGCGCTGCCGCCGGGAACCTGGACGACCAGGCGCACCGGTCGCGCCGGATAGGATTGCGCCCAAGCCAGGCGCGACGCCGCCGGCAGCGCCACAGCGCTCGCCGCCAGACGCAAGAATTGTCTACGGGGATGTCTCACGGCGATATCCTCCCTCGATGTTCTTGAACATCGCGCACTAGCGCGGACGGCGTCCGCGAAGGGGCCGCGATGCATTTCAACCTGGTTGCCCGCCGGAGGCACAATCGTTGCCTTCGACCGGGCGGTACTTCGGTACGTCCCTTCGGTTCGTCCCTTGGCAGTTCTCCGTCAGGCTACATCAAATGGCCGCGGGCGCGGAAGGGACACTGTGCCGCTGGTGTCGGGACTCGGACGGCGGACACATCCCGCGCGCCCTGTCGTCTTGAAAGTCAAAATCAAAGCCTTCAATCTGGCGCCGCATTCGGGGGACGGAATCCGGCGATGGTGTTCAGCAATCTGACCTTCGTCTGCCTGTTCCTGCCGATCACGCTTGCGCTCTATTTCAGCTCGCCGAAGTGGCTGCACAACACCGTTCTGGTGTTCGCCAGCATCGTGTTCTACGTCTGGGGCGGGCGGATCGCGATCGTTCTGGTGCTGGTTTCGATTGCCGCTAATTTTCATCTCGGCCAGGCCATCGCCGCCGCCGGGCCTGAGCGGCGCGATCGGCTGATCCGATGGTCGGTCGCCGGAAATCTTTTCATCCTCATCGTCTTCAAGTATCTCGATTTCGTCGTCGACAACCTCAATATCGTGCTCGACGCCGCCATAAGCTGGAAGATTCCAAGCCCCAACATTCCGCTGCCGATCGGCATCTCGTTCTTCACCTTCCATATCATTTCGTATCTCGTGGACGTCTACCGCGGCGTCGCGCCGCCGCAGCGCTCGCCCGCGCCGTTTGCGCTCTACATCATCAATTTTCCGCAGCTCATCGCCGTTCCGATCGTGCGCTACCGGCCGATCTCCGCGCAGTTGACGGAGCGAACCGTCACCTTCGCCGATTTCGACGCGGGGGTGACACGCTTCGCCGTTGGGCTGTCGAAGAAGCTCTTGATCGCCAACCCGATCGGCGCCGTTGCCGATCACCTGTTCGCGCTGCCGCCGTCGGACCTGCCGATCTGGGGCGTATGGCTCGCGGTGATCTGTTACGCGATCCAGATCTATTTCGATTTCTCCGGCTATTCCGACATGGCGATCGGCATGGCGCGCATGTTCGGCTTCCGCTTTCCGGAGAATTTCAACTATCCCTATTCCGCCATCTCGATCCAGGATTTCTGGCGGCGGTGGCACATGACGCTATCGGCCTGGTTCCGCGACTACGTCTACATCCCGCTGGGCGGCAGCCGCGGCGGATTCTGGGCGACGACCCGAAATCTCTGGCTTGTTTTCCTGCTGTGCGGCGCATGGCACGGCGCGAGCTGGAATTTCATCATCTGGGGGTTGTGGCACGGCCTGTTCCTGTCGCTCGAGCGCATCGGCGTCGTCGCGCGCACGCTCGACCGCACGCCCGCGGTGCTGCGCAACGTATACGTTCTTGTCGTCGTGCTGGTCGGCTGGGTGTTCTTTCGCGCGCTCACGCTCGATCAGGCCGTCGACATGCTGACGCGGATGTTCGGCCTGCAGCGGGGCGGCGAGACGATGCTGTCGCTGTCGTCGAACGTGGCCGCGCCGACGATGGCGCTGATCGCCGTTGCTATCGTCTTCTGCTATCCGGTCTGGCCGTATCTGCGGGATGCGGTACAGCGGAGGGCGGGCGGCCCGGCCCGGCAGGTTGCTCACGATCTTCTTCGCGCCGGATTCATCGGAGCGATCACGCTCCTCTGCATTGCCACCATGGCGGTCGATCAGAACAACCCCTTCATCTATTTCCGGTTCTGAGACATGCCGACGCTCGCCATCACATCGATCACGCGCCGGCTCGCGGTGATCGTGTACTTCGTTGTCACCCTCTTTCCGGTGTTCCTGCTCGGCCACGACGGTCCGTGGTACAGCGGCGGAAACCCCGCCATTCGCGGCCTGGCGCCGTTCCCGAAGAAGCTCAATCCCAGCACCTTTCGCGATTTCGACGCATGGTTCGCCGATCGAATCGGGCTTCGCTATCCGCTGATCTACGCCGGCACCGAGCTTCATGTGGGCCTGCTGCGGCGCCCGCTCGACCGCCATATCTTCTTCGGCCGCGACGGCTGGATGTTCTGGACCGACGACGCCGAGACGATCCCGGCCACCATGGCGGACTCGCGCGGCCGGTTGCGATTTACCCAAACCGAGCTTGGCCGCATCGACGCGCAGCTTCGCGCGGTCCGCGACCGGTTCGCGCAATGCGGGATCCCGGCCTACGTCTTCATCGCGCCGAACAAGCAATCGATCTACGGCAAATATCTGCTCAGCGAGGATGTGAAGGCGCCGCCGACGCGGTTCGATGCGCTGCTGCAGGCGCTGAGCGAGCCGGCCCGCTCGCTCATGATCGAACCGCGCCCCGGGATGCGCGCCGCGGCGGCCGCGCACGATCCGGTCCTGCTCTACCCCAAGACCGAGACGCACTGGAACGAGCTTGGCGCGTTCTACGCCTATCGGGAGATCATGACGGCGCTGGCGCGCGCGGCGCCGATCCATCGCCACGAGACCTTGTCGCTCGAACGATACGACGTGAACTCGGCGCCCTATGCCGGCGGCGACATGGCCGTCCGCGTGCTGTTTTCGCCCTGGCGGTTCGGCGACGCCTTCGTGGACGTGCGGCCGAAACCGCCGCTCACCGGGGTCGAGCGGGTCGAAGTCGCCCACGACCATACGCTTTACCGCAATTCGGGCGGCAAAGGCCGACTCGTCGTATTCGGCGATTCCTTCGTCCACGCGCTGATGCCGTTCTTCGCGCAGAACTTCGAGGAGGTGCACCGCTACACCGCGGAGCGGATCGACGGCGCGGTCGCGGCGCGGCATCGCCCCGCCGCCGTGATCTATCTGATGGTCGAACGGCACGCCGAGCGGCTGCTGCAGGCACCGATCAATCTGCCGGACCTGTGCCGGCCGTAGCGGTCAGCCGTTTTCGCTACTGCGGCTTGAGGCCCGAGAGGCGGACCACCTCCTGCCACATCCTGGTTTCCTTCGCGGCAAAGTCCTTGGCCTCGGCCGGCGTGCTGTGCAAAAGCCGCCCACCTGCGGCGAGGAAGCGTTTCTGCAAGGCCTCGTCGGCGACGATCTCCTTGTGCGCGGCGGACAGCTTGTCGACGATCGTCTGCGGCGTGGCCGCCGGCAGCACATACGCGCCCCATGAGGTCACGACGAAGTCCTTCACGCCGGCTTCCGCCATGGTAGGCACGTTGGGCAAAGTCGGCCAGCGCTGCGCCGAGGTGACGGCGAGCGCGCGCATCGCGCCCGACTCGATCTGCGAAACGTAGGAGGCGAGATTGTCGACCGCGAAGGTGACGTCCCCGGACAGCATCGCCGGTATGGTCTGCGCCGCGCCGCGGAACGGCACGTGCACGGCGTTGACTCCGGTGCGCGCCTCAAACAGCACGCCGGAGAGGTGCGGCGTAGTGCCGGGGCCCGGGCTGCCGATCGAAATGCCGTTCGGCCGGGCCTTCGCCCAGGCGACGAATTCCTGGAGCGTCTTGGCCGGGACGTGCTGGGCCGCGACCACCGCGACATTCGGCAGTTCGTACATCAGCGACGGCACGACGAGATCCTTCTCCGCGTCGAACGGCATCTTGGCGATCAGGAATCGGTTGATCGAAAAATGCCCGACGGTGGCGGCGCCGATGGTATAGCCGTCCGCTGCGCCCTTGGCGACCTGGTCGATCCCGATGTTGCCCGATGCGCCGGGCTTGTTCTCGACCACGAAGGTCTGACCGAGTCTGTCCTTGAGCTTCTCGGCGATAATGCGAAACAGCACGTCGGTGGAGCCGCCCGCCGGGTAGGGGACGACGATGCGCACCGAACGATCCGGCCAGTTTCTGGCGTTTTGCGCCAGCGCCGGTGTCAGGCCGAAGGCTGCGGTCGCGGCGGCGCCGCGCATCAGCGCGCGGCGCGAGATCATGTGCGATGTCATGCTTCTGACTCCCTGAATTTTCGAGGAGTCTATCGGGCGCGGCGGCAGCGCACCAGCGTATGTCAGGCAGTCGGAGCCGGCGGCTTCTCGCGCTGCGGGATCAGCACGCAGGCCGCGGCGCTGAAGATCAGCGCGAAGCCGATCATGTCGGGCACCGTCGGCCGGTCGCCGAGGATGATGACCGCGCCGATCACGCCGACCACCGGATTGATGAGCGAGCCGAGCGACGCCATGGCGGTCGAGAGCCGGCCGATGATGTTGAACCAGATGAAGTAGGCGATGCCGGTGCCGAGGATGCCGTTGAACAGAAGCCCGCCCCAGGTGCGCCATTGCAGCGGCTCGAACTTCGGCGCGCCCTCGAAGATCAGATAAAAGATGGCGAACACCGCGACGCCCACCATCACCTGCCAGAACGTGATCGCCAGCAGGTCGCCTTTGATGCGCGCCCATTTCATGTAGACCGTGCCGGCGCCCCAGCAGAGCGCGCAGACAAGCGCCAGCAGCAGGCCGATCGGTTCGCGCAGCGACGTCTCCGCCACCGGGTAGACCAGAACGGCGAGCCCCGCGACGCAGAGCGCGAGGCCGAGGGCGGCGCGCGCGTTGATGCGCTCGCGCAGCACGAAATAGGCCATCAGGCTGCCCCACACCGGCATGGAATAGTTGACGATGATCACCCGCGAGGTGTTCGCCATAAGCTGGGCGAAGGTGCCGGCGACGCCGAACCCCACCGCGAGGAACATGGCGGCGATGAAAATGTGCAGCCAGTTTTTTCCGCCGGGGACCGCAAGGCTCCGGCCCTGGGCCCTGAGCAAGATCAGCAGCGTGACGACGCCGATGCTGTAGCCGATGAGGCGCATGGCCCAGGGCGAGACCTCGTCGAGCGCGACCCGCATCGCGGTCCAGCTCAGCCCCCAGCAGATGCTCAGCGCCACCAGCAGAAGCTTGGCGACCGCGGCGTCGTTGAGGGCGGGCTTGGAGGTCATATTGCTCAGTCTTGATTCGTGTTAATTCGCCCTCTGAACGAGGGTGGGGGAGGTGCGGGGCTGTATCATGTGACGAGCTTGAGACCGACGATGCCAGCGACGATCAATCCGACCGAGGCCAGGCGCGCGGCGGTGGCGGGCTCGCCGAACAGATAGATCCCCAGCGCCGCCGTGCCGACCGCCCCGATCCCTGTCCACACCGCATAGGCGGTGCCGACCGGCAGCGTCTTCAGTGCCAGGCCCAGCAGCCCAAGGCTTACGACCATCGCGGCCACGGTGAGCAGAGAGGACCCGAGACGGGAGAAGCCTTCGGTGTATTTCAAGCCGATGGCCCAAGCCATCTCGAACAATCCGGCAAGAAACAGATAAAGCCAGGCCATCGCCGTCTCCCTCAATGCGCTGCGCTTCGCAGACTCAGCAGGGTGCCGAAAATCGTCAAGCCGACGGCGCAGGCCACCATCGGCAGGAACGACGTCCACGGCAATCCGGTGAGATCCCAGAACGCGCCGCAGACGATCGGAACGATCACTGCGATGGTGTAGCTGATGGCGAACATCCCGCCGACCATGCGATGCACCTCGCCGGGCGGGCTCAGTATCGCCGGCAGCCCGAAGGTGACGATGAACGTCAGCGCCGCGCCGAAGCCCGCCGCGGCGGCGGACACCACGATCCAGACGCCGTCGCAGAGCGCGATGCCGAGCAGTCCCAGCGCGGTGACCGGGCCGAACACCAAGAACGGCCAGGTTTGCCGCTGCAGGCGTTCGGCGGTTCCCAGCAGGATGAATGACGCAAAGAGCTGCGAGCCGTTGAGCCAGCCAAGCGTCATGCCGATCAGGTCGCCGCGGCCGAGGCTGGTGAGATAGTCGGGCACGAAGGCGTTGACGGCGAAGAACAGCGCGTTGTTGGTGCCCAAGGTGAAGCCGAGCAGCCAGAGCACCGGGTCTTTCCAGTTCGGCGACCAGCGGAGGGGGCCGGCGTCATCCGCCGCCGTTTGGGCGGCCGAGGGTCGCGTACGCGGCGCCACGGCGATGTACAGCAAAGCCGCGACCAATCCGGGCACCGACCAGACCAGCAGATCGAGCCGCCAGCTTCCGCCGACCAGCGGCAGCACAATCGGAATGGTCAGCGCCGACGCAAGGCTCACGCCGAGCAGCATGCCGTTGGTGGAAACCGCGGTGCCGAGCCAGGTGCGGGTGGGAGCCCAGAGCCGCACCAGCGTCGGCAGCGCGGGCTGAAAGATGGCGACGCCGAAGCCCATCAGCAGGGTTGCCGCATAGAGTGTCCATATGTCGATCGCGGCGGCGCGCGCGGCCGAGGCGAGGGCTGCGACCGAGAGCCCGACGGTGGCAATGCGCCGCACGCCGAAGCGTGCGATCAGCAGCGATCCCGGGACCGCGGCAAGCGCGAACATGATCAGCGGCATGCCGATCAGCGCGCCGACCTGGGTCTCGCTCATGTGCAGGTCGTCGTGGATGAGCGGGATGACCGGCGGCACCGCGAGCAGCGGAATCCGGATCGCGCCGCCGGCGAGCCACAGCAGCGCAAGCACCGCGAAAAGAGGGGGCGATGCCGGGCTCTCGCCCGGCGCAGGGGGACGGTTCATCGCTCAGGACGCCTCAGACCCGGCACGGGTCCTGTTGTCCGGAGCCTACGCGAAATTCGCCGGTGGATGCGCCGCCAAATTGCATGGGGCGTCTGCGCGATTTCGCATTGTCCCTATGGTTGGCCAGCGCTTTCCGGTGTGCCAGCATCCGTCCTCAGATCAAGGAGTTCGCGGCCATGAATGCTTCCACCTCCAGCGGATCGCGGATGCTGCCGACCGACCGCATCGATTATTCGGCGATCGCGGACCGACCGGCGCTCAAGCTGCCGGGCGGGGCGCGCATGGCGATCTGGGTGATCGTCAACGTCGAGGAGTGGGATCCCAAGGACACCATGCCGCGCACGGTGCTCACCCCGCCGGCCGGCGGCGCGCCCACGCCCGACATCCCGAACTGGTGCTGGCATGAGTACGGCAACCGCGTCGGCTTCTGGCGGATGTTGAAGGTGTTCGACGAATTTCAGATTCCAGGCGTGCTGGCGATCAACGGCTGCGCCATCGAGGCCTTTCCGCCGATCGTCAAGGCGGCGATGGACCGCAAGTGGGAGTTCATCGGCCACGGCTTCACCCAGCGCAACATGCAGAAGGTGCCGGACGAGAAGGCCGACATCCACATGACCACCGAGGCGATCAAGAAGGCCACGGGCAAGCCGCCGCGCGGCTGGCTCGGGCCGGGCCTGACCGAGACCTGGGAGACGCCGGATCTCTTGAAAGAGGACGGCTACGACTACGTCGCCGACTGGGTGCTGGACGACCAGCCGGTCTGGCTAAGAACCCGCGGCAAGCCGATCGTCAACATCCCCTACACCCAGGAATGCAACGACGTGGCGATGATGCTGATCCAGCATCACAAGGCGTCGGAGTACTACGACCGTGCCATGGACCAGTTCGAGCAGATCTACGCCGACGCCGAGGACAGCGCCCGCGTCATGGCGCTGGTGGTGCACCCCTACATCATGGGCGCGCCGCACCGGCTGAAATACTTCCGCAGGATTTTCGAGAACATCCGCAAGAAGTCCGACGTGGCGTTCATGACCGGAGAGCAGATTTTCGACTGGTATCTGAAGGTGGGTCCGAAGGCGCCATAGCTCCGTTACTCCACCGTACCTTGCAGGCCGAGCTTCTGCAGCAGCGAGCCCCACTTCTCGCGATCGGAGGCAAGAAACTTCTGGGTCTGCTCGAGAGACGGCGCTCCGACCGGCATCAGGCCGATGTCGCTGATCTTTTTCTGCATGTCCGGATCGCTCATGATCTCGTTCATGTCGCGGTTGAGGCGCTGCACGATGTCCCTGGGCGTCGCGGCCGGCGCGAACAGCATGTGCCACGACACCAGTTCGAACTCCGGATCGGCCGCCGCCTCGGCGAAGGTCGGCACATCCGGCAGGTTCGGCAGACGCTGCGACGACGTTACCGCCAGCACCCGAAGCTTGCCCTCGCGAATCAGCGGCAGCGTAGCGCCGGCCTCCGCGAAGCTGATCTTGACGTGGCCCGCGACCAGATCGGCCAGCGCCTGTCCGGTGTTGCGATACGGCACATGGGTCATGCTGAGCCCATAGCGCTGCTTCATATATTCGCCGGCCAGATGCAGAGGGGTCCCGGTGCCGAGCGAGGCGAAGGTGACGGGGGTCGCGGAGTCCTTGGCGTACTTGATCAGCTCCGGCACGGTCTTGACCGGCAGTTCCGGGTTGACCACCAGAATGAATGGCGCCTTCGCGTAGAACGAAATCGGCGCGAAATCCTTCTGCGCGTCGTAATTGACCTTTTTGTAGAGCACCGGATTGATCGCCATGGGCGTTCCGGTGGAGATCACCAGGGTATGGCCGTCGGGCGGTGCGGCCGCAACGCTTGCCGCGGCAAGCATGAGGGCCGCGCCGGGCTTGTTTTCGATCACCACCGGCTTGCCGAGCTTGGCCTGGAGCTTGTCGGCGTAGAGTCGCGCCAGCACATCCATCCCGGCTCCGGCTGCGAGCGGCACGACGACCGTCACGGTTTTGGATGGATAGGCCTGTGCATTCGCCGTTCCCGGCGCACCCGGCACGAAAACCGCGAACGCCACCGCGGCGGCGGCAAATATTCTCTGAAGCATGATTTCCCCCCGGTGGACCGAACCGCATGTTCCATGCGGTCTATCGAGCGCGGGACGATAGCAAGGCGACGGGCTCACAGAAAGAAATGGGTGGTCGCCGATGACCCCAATGCGCCCAGCGAGAAGCAGGTGTGCTTCATGACCGATTCCGCCATGGAACGGAAACGCAGGCAATCTCTGCATTTTCGGGCCTGTTGCAACACCGTTCATGTTGCACCGCAGGGATCGATATGTTACGCAACCGCGCGGTTTCGCGGGGCGCGGCGACGGCCCTTGAGATCGCAAAAACCCCTTGAAATCCAAGGGTTTGTGCCGCGCCAAGGGGGCCGGCGCCGAACCTGCGGATTTGACTTCAAGAGAGCCCCGACGTGGCAGGCGAAGATTCGACCGTATCCGGCATGGCTGGCCGCTATGCGCGCGCGCTGTTTGAGCTCGCGCTCGACGCCAAATCCGTCGATGCGGTGAAGGCCGATATCGATCAATTCGACGCCATGATGTCGGAGAGCCCGGACCTGCTTCGTCTGGTCCGCAGCCCCGTGTTCGGGGCCGAGGAACAGGGCAGGGCGCTCGGCGCCGTGCTCGCCAAGGCCGGCATCGGCGGGCTCGCCGCGAACTTCCTGCTGTTCGTGGCGTCCAACCGGCGGCTGTTCGCGGTGCGCGACATGATCCGCGACTTCCGCAAGCTCGTCGCACGCTGGAAGGGCGAGGTGACCGCCGAGGTCACCGTCGCCGAGAAGCTTTCCGACGCGCGCCTTGAAGAGATCAAGAGCGCGCTCATGTCGATCACTGGCGAGAAGGCGGTCGATCTCCACGTCAAGATCGATCCGGCGATCATCGGCGGGCTCACGGTCAAGCTCGGCTCCCGCATGGTCGATAGTTCGCTCCGCACCAAACTCAATGCGATCAAGCACGCGATGAAAGAGGCAGGCTGATGGATATCCGCGCCGCAGAAATCACCGCCATTCTGAAGGATCAGATCAAGAATTTCGGCCAGGAGGCGGAAGTCTCCGAAGTCGGGCAAGTGCTGTCGGTCGGCGACGGCATCGCCCGCGTCTACGGCCTCGATAACGTGCAGGCTGGCGAGATGGTCGAGTTCGAGAACGGCACGCGTGGCATGGCGCTCAATCTCGAAACCGACAACGTAGGCATCGTGATTTTCGGCGCCGACCGCGAGATCAAGGAAGGCCAGACCGTCAAGCGCACGCGCGCCATCGTCGACGTTCCGGTCGGCAAGGGCCTGCTCGGACGCGTGGTCGATGCGCTCGGCAATCCCATCGACGGGAAAGGCCCGATCAAAGCCGACAAGCGCATGCGCGTGGACGTCAAGGCGCCCGGCATCATTCCGCGCAAGTCCGTGCACGAGCCGATGGCGACGGGCCTCAAGGCGATCGACTCGCTCATTCCGATCGGCCGCGGCCAGCGCGAATTGATCATCGGCGACCGCCAGACCGGCAAGACCGCGATCGCCCTCGACACCATCCTCAACCAGAAGCCGCTCAACGCGCAGACCGACGAGAA
>CAMAWG010000066.1 GCA_945861855.1 Rhodoplanes serenus | reverse complement strand
GCTGTTGGGCCTGCGGCTGACGCGCCTGTGGCGCGAGTTGCGGCGCGGGACGAATTGCACGCTGCTGCTGCGGCGCGTAGATGCGACGCTGCTGCTGAGCCCACGGTGGCTGTTGTGCAAAGGCCGATGCCGCCTGCAGCAGAATGCCTGCTACCAGCGCCGTCGTGCCGATGACGAGCCGCATTGCCCTGTCCATACTTTCCCGCCTCATTGGTCCTTGGCAGCTTGAACTGCGACGGACCTATCCTTGTGCCTGCGCGCGCTCTATACCGCGAGAACCTTGGTAAACGTTGGGCTTTCAGCGGGTAACATTAATCCCGGCGCGCGGATTGTCTCGATGTCGGTTTGGGTTTCGCGGAACGCGCGTGCCAAATCGAAGTGAAGCGCGCGTTAACGCCGGCGCGTTAATTCTTCGCAACGCATTCACCTTAACGCCGACGATCGAGCCGCTTGCGCGCGGTTAGTACTAACGCGATCAATTCGCCACGAGTCTCGTGTTCTTCTTGGCGCGCCGGCCGTTATGCGACTACAAATCCGGTCACTCCGGAAACGCACGGCGGCAGGACCGGCAAGGCACGATGAATCTTATTCTCATCAAGATGTTTGCCACTGCGCTCGCGCTCGCGCAGGTGACGACGCGCCCTGAATCGCTGAAGACCGAATTCGATCCCGTTGGCGACCGGCCCGAGGTCGTGCAGCTTCTCAAGGACGGCTGCGCGCACATGCGCAAGGCGTTCGACATCGAGGACCTCAATCTCGACTCGCTGATCGACACCGCGCTGTCCGATCCGCAAACCGTCGCCGGCGAGATCAAGGCGTTTCGCGGCATTAACTTCGACGATCTGGCTTATGCCTACAAGCAGTTCTGCGGCAACGATCCGGTCGACGAGGCGCGCTTCGATCTCAAGCCTGTGATCGAGTTCTACAACAGCGTGGCCTCGAACCTTCCCGATCACAACAAGCTCAAGAACCTCAAGCTGCCCGGCACCAGCATCGTGCTCGACGGCAAGGGCGAGAAGTTCGCGGAGCTGTTCGAATCCGATCAGCGCCGGCAGTGGGTGCCGCTCAGCCAGATTCCCGAATACGTCCGGCATGCGTTCGTCGCCGCCGAGGACAAGCGCTTCTTCCAGCACAAGGGCATCGACGAGCGCGGCCTCATTCGCGCCTTCATCACCAACCTCACAGAACCCGGCCGGCCGCAGGGCGGCTCGACCATCACCCAGCAGGTCGCCAAAAACCTGCTGGTCGGCGACGACGTCAGCTACGACCGCAAGATCCGGGAAATGATCGTGGCGTCGCGCCTCGATCAGGCGCTGAGCAAGGACGAGATCCTTGAGGTCTATCTCAATTCGATCTTCCTCGGCCGCGGCGCCTGGGGCATCGACATGGCCGCCCGCGGCTACTTCAAGAAGCCAGCGTCGGCGCTGAACGTGACCGAAGGCGCGATGCTGGCGGCGATGGCCAAGGGTCCGACCTTCTTCAGCCCGGACCGCTATCCGGAGCGCGCCCGCGAACGCTATGCCTACGTGCTCAAGCGGATGCAGGAGGACAAGGTCGTCGGTGCCGAGCTGGTCAGTTCCGGCGTCACGGCCATTCCGCGGATCGTGCCTTACGAGAAGCCGCGCCGGGAGGCCGGATTCCATTTCGTCGAACACCTGATGCGCGAGGCGCGCACGCTGGTCGGCATGCAGTCGCTCACCTCGGAATCCTACACGGTGCGCTCCACGATCAATTCCAAGCTCCAGCACGCCACCGAGACGGCGCTGCAAGACGGTCTCGCCCGCTACGAGGCGTCGACCAACCGGGCGAGGTACGAAGGACCCGAACTCAATCTCGGCGAGGTCACCGCGCGCGTCACGACCGAGCAAAGCACCCGCGCACTGCGGCGCGGCCGGGTCGAGAAGCCGGTCTGGCAGATCGCGCTGCAGAGCGCGAAGCTGCCGCTCTATGACGTGCACTGACCGGCCGCGGTGGTTCTGGAGAAGCGCGCAGACGGCACGGGCAAGCCGCAGATCCGCGTCGGCCTGCGCGACGTCGGCCTGCGCGACGGCCGCATCGTCCCGCTGTCGGTGCCGGAGCACGTCCCACCCGGGACGCTGAACATCAACGACGTCATCTTCGTCAACGTCATCGAAGGCAAGAAGCAGGCGGACGGCCGCGCCGAACTGCGCATCCGCCCGAAGGTTCAGGGCGCTGCCCTGGTGCTGGAGAACAAGACCGGCCGCATCCTGGCGATGGCGGGCGGCTTCTCCTATCCGCTCAGCCAGCTCAACCGCACCACCCAGGCGCTGCGGCAGCCGGGCTCGTCGATCAAGCCGCTGATCTATCTCGCGGCCCTGCACAGGGGGCTGCAGCCCAACACGCTCATTCTCGACCAGCCGGTGACGCTGCCGCCGATTCCGGGCGTGAGCACGCATCATTGGACGCCGAAGAACTACGACAGCTCGAGCTGGGGCTCGATCACGCTCCGCCGCGCGCTGGAGAACTCGAAGAACCTCGTCACCGCGCGCCTGCTCGACGGCGGCATCGACAAGGATCCGACCAAGAGCCTGCAGGAGACCTGCGATCTGGCGCTGGAAGCCAGGATCTACCGCGAGTGCATGAAGAACTATCCGTTCGTGCTCGGCGCGCAGGCGGTGCGGATGATCGATCTCGCGGCGTTCTACGCCGCCATCGCCAACGAAGGGCAGCGCGTCACCCCCTATTCCATCGACTCGATCGATCAGAACGGCCGCTCCGTCTATCGCCGCCAGACCGGCGCGCCGGTGATGATGGCGGGCGGCGACCGCGCGGCGTTCTACCAGCTCCGCACGATCCTGGAGGGCGTGGTGGCGCGCGGCACGGCCACCTCGATGAAGCACCTCACACACTTCGTCGGCGGCAAGACCGGCACCACCGACAGCGAGAACGACGCCTGGTTCATCGGCTTCACCAGCGACGTCACCGTCGCGGTGTGGGTGGGCTACGACAACGCCCGCGGCAAGCGCACGCTCGGGGATGGCGCGACCGGCGGCAAGGTCTCCGTTCCGATCGTCGAGCCGATCATCCAGGCCACCTGGAACCTGCATGCGCCCAAGACAGCGCTGCCGCCGCCCTCCGCCGAGGCGGCGCGCCATCTCAAGGCGCTGCCGATCGATTTCGCCAGTGGACAACGGCTCGCCTCCGCCAACAACGGGGCGTTCACCGAGTATTTCAAGCTCGACGCCGGCAAGAGGCTGCGTGACACCCAATACTCGCTCGCGGGGCGCCACAGCCTTGCGCGCGGCGAGCCGCGGCCCGGCGCTGCTATGCCCGGTCCGGGTCCCGGTCCGAACGTCATCGATGAGCGTCCGCTCTATGTATCGCCGTCCGCGGGCGGCCGCCTGCCGCCATCGAACCGGGTGCCGCGAAACCTGCGGGAGCTGTTCGGTTACTGAGGAAAGAGGCGGCGCACATAAATCGGCCACTGTCAGGTGGAATTTTTGTCTGAAGCACGCTAAACGGGAGTTGGAGTAACGAACATGTGGATCAAAGGCTCGACCGCCGCGGTGCTGGTGTTCACCACCACGATCGCCTTCGCCGCCGCGCAGGACTATCAGATCGTCAGGGTGGCTTCGGTCGCTGGCGCGACCATCGACGGGCTCAAGCCCAAGACCATCTTCTTCACCGATCACCGCGCCGACGAGACGTCGGACAAGGGCGCGTTCATCCGCTTCGAGGAGTGGAGCCGCACCCGGCCGAACCAGGCCAAGCTTCTGAACCTGTTCCCGGGCTTCAAGGAAGGCATGGTCCACAAGGTCATCGACGGGACCCGGAAAGAGGTGAAGGACGAGCTGCAGATGTACGTCACCGAGGCGCGCTTCATGCTGTCCCGGCCCGCCACATCGGTTGACCTCAAGACCTTTGCAAAACTTCCCTTCATCCAGAGCATCGACCCGTCGATCAAGCACGAGGCCATCAAGCCGTCGGACATCTCGCTGAAGGATGAGAAGAGCCAGAACAACAAGAACCCCGACCGCGCATGGTGCGAAGGCGCGGGCGTCACCGCCTGCATCCGCTCGAACTACAAGCTCGAAGGCAAGCTGCCGATCGGCGTGGCGCTCGCCAACAAGCTGCGCGACAGCGAGCGGAAGCTGTCCGACTCCATCGAGTTCGAGAGCGAGATGCGGCTTCTCTCGGCGGCGGATGTCGACGAGGAGGGCATGAAGAAGCTGACCGGCGTGAACACGCCCGTCGCGGGCGTGCTTGAGCAGAACATGTTCCACGTCAACCAGGTGATGCGCTTCGGCAAGCTGCTCGCGGTGTTCCAGCCCAACCCGGCGGACGCCAAGAGCACGATCACGACCGTGGTGATCGCGCTCGCGGTCGGCTCCAGCACGCTGGAGCAGAAGAAGAAATACGAGAACGTCCCGGTGCTGCGCAACCTCGTTCCGTCGCAGGTGCTGCTCGGCAACAGCTCGTTCAACACCGGCAACTCGATCAGCGCCGGCCTGCCGAGCTATGTCCGCAACCGGATCAAGGCGATTGCCGGCATCCTCGATCGCGGCTGATTTTCACAATCCACGGCCGATCCAATACAAACGGCCCGCCCCGGCGGGCCGTTATGCTTTGGTGCATCTCGCCGTCAGTTCGACGCCGAGTGCGAAATGGCGCCATGCGCCTCGCGAAGCGCCCACGGTCTGGGAACAGATTGAACTTCGCTCAGGGTAGATAGCGAAGATCGGTAATCTCGCTTGCACGCATCGGAGCAGAGAACGCCCCGAGACGATGCTGGAGGCCAATCGCCAGATCCAGTCCGGCCATATCGACGATACACTCGTGGTGCAGGTCGCCGCGCTCCCGGTCCATGGAGCGGAGCATCGTTAATTTGTCGATGCCATAATATCCGGCGCCGAACTCCGCAAACTCGTCGTCATTTTCTGCGCTGTATCGGTAGCTGCGCTTGCAGGCCCGCAGCACCGAGCTGACAAGCGACGGCTCACGGTCGATCACATCGCGGTTCGCAACCGTGACGCTCCATTGCATCGAGGGACAGAATTCTGGCTCGCTCAACGCCTTCATCATGCGGAAGGCGCCTCGATACTCGCCGATCGATACAGTAGGTTCGGCGAGCACGCCCGCCTGCAATTCGCCCGACTGAAACAGCTCTACGACCTGGGGGTAACGCAAGCCCAGGCCAACCACATTGGCGTCGCGGTCGGGATTGAGTCCATGACTCTGGAGCAGCAGGCGCGCGAACCAGTAGCTGCAGCTTCCCTTCGAAAGAACACCGACATTTTTTCCCTTGAGGTCGGACCAGGACTTGATGTCCGAATTCACCACCAGATATTGCAGAGCCCTGCGGCGAATTCCGCTGGCGACGATCTTGAAGCGGGCGCCATTGGCCATCGCGGTGGTCGCGGGAGGGGTGCCCATCTCGCCGATTTTCAGTTCGCCGGAATCGAAGCACGCCGCGATCTCGGGTCCGCCAAACACCACGCGCAGGACAAGGTCGAGCCCCTCGTCGCGGAAAAACCCCTTGGTGATGCCGAACCGGAGATGTGTGGCACCCTTGTCCTGCGGGATGCCGTATTCAAGCTTCATCATGATTCAATGCCTTCGCGCGCGGCAAGTTGATGGTCGCGGACAACCTACTCCGCCCTGGCCGCCTCAGTCGACCTTGATGCCGGCGGCAATCACCAGTGCGGCATTGATCTTCATCTCTTCACTCACGAGCTTGGAAAACTGGTCGGTGGTGAGATCCATCGGATCGACGCCGTGCTTGGCAAGCTTGCCTTACAACTCTGGATTTTCCAGCGCTTTGCGCGTCTCGACGTAAAGCCTGCTCCTGATTCCTTCCGGCGTATTGGCCGACACAAACATCCCGATCCAGAAATTGTAATAGGAGTTCTTGTAGCCGGATTCCTCTGTGGTCGGGATATCCGGTAGCGCCGATGCACGACGTTGGCCGCTCACGGCGAGTGCCTGTAATTTCTTGTCCTGGATGAATGGCATCGTCACGAGCATCGTCGTGAACAGAAAATCGGCGCGCCCGGCCAGCACCTCGGTTACGGCCTCCGGCGCGCCCTTGAATGGCACATGAACGGCGTCAAAGCCTGCGCTGAGGCGGAATCGCTCGGCATTGAGGTGCGATGAGTTTCCTGCTCCGGTCGAGGAGTAATTCATCGCGCCCGGTCGAGCCTTCGCATCGCTCACCAGATCGTGGATTGACTTGTAGCCCTTGGCCGCCCGAACCACGAGCACGGTAGGAAGGTTGCCGAGCGGAATGACCGGCCAAAGATCGCGCGCAGTGTCGAACGGAAGGTTGGGATAGATTGCCTTCTGCTTCATCGTATGCGCAGCGGAATTGACCAGGATCGTGTAGCCATCAGGATCGGCCTTCGCCACCAGGTTCATTGCGATGGTGTTGCCGGCGCCGGTGCGGTTTTCGATGATGATCGGTTGGCCGATCTGCCTGGAGACCTGTTCCAGCACTGTGCGCGCGACGATGTCGGTGGCGCTGCCCGCGCTGAGTGGAACAATGGCGCGGATCGTCTTGGTCGGCCAGGACTGACTCGACGCGGTTGCGCATCCGCTCGCAAGAACAAGACCGACCAAAGTGAGACGAAACCACATCGCCGTTCTCCGCATTTCCAGTACGTCTCCAGGCTGCACCTTCGACGAACCCAACGCCGGAGGGGCCGCGACCCGGCTCCGACCAAACTGAAAGAGTATGCAACTCAAGTGCTGGTTGGAACCCCAAATGCGGGTCCCTACCGCGGCATGGAGTAGCTCAGCGATGCGCCCGCACCCCGCATTGCTGTACCCGCTCAAAAAGCTTCCACCCGGCACACCCTCGGCACACCAATCCTTGCCCGTCCGAGGGGATTTCACATCTGACCTCTGCCGCAGGAGCCGCGCGCAACATCGTTACCTGGGACAGAGCGCCGTTGCCGCATTCCGCCCCGTGCGCTATCAAGACGGCACGCGCCCGTAGCTCAGCTGGATAGAGCGCTGCCCTCCGAAGGCAGAAAGAAGAAAAAAAGGACGCCGCTACCCCTTACGAATGGGAATTTCGCCGCGCTCGGTGACACCGTTTGGGGAACGTGCGTAAAAAGCCCGTTTCCCTAAATGTGCCGACGCGGTAGAGTTGGGGGGACGCGGTAGAGTTGGGGGATAGTATGCGTGCATTGATGTATGTGGTGTTGGCAGCGGTGTTGGGCGGCTGCGCGTCAAAGTCATCCGAGATTACGCCGACGTATGTTTCGCCCGTAACTTATCAGACCCACACCCAGGAGTTGGCGATGGAAGCTCAGAGCGTGTCAGCGAGGGCCGTCTCAGTGACAGGCGCTCAAGACAGCAAGAGCACCAAAGACGCGGTCGCCACGGGCGTGGCAATTGTGGTGTTTTGGCCTGCCGCATTTTTTGTAGGCGGAGACGGTGCCGTGGCGGCGGAGCTTGCGCAACTCAAGGGTCAGATGGTTGCAATTGAGCAGGCTTCCATTGCCAAGAAGTGCGGCATTCAATTCCAGCGACCAACTAATAGTTAGCTTCAACGCCCCTGGGGTACTGGCCTGTTTCGACCCCTAGTGGCCTAGTTTGAATTTGGCGGTGGCCTGATTTGGATTAGCGTTGGCATATGAGCGACGACAACATCTGCGAGAAATCACGACAGCAAAACCGGGGCCACTCTTGGGGCCTCGCGTTTCGGCTGCCCGATGGCCGGATCGCCGGGTGGGAAGAGAGAGAAACGCCCGGCGTAATCCCGGGAATATTCTGCGGATATTGCGATGTTCCAAGGCCCGGTCAGAAACATCTCCAAGAGCCTCTTAAGAAACGTGACGATTAGGCCGCCTCAGTTGGTGGCCTCATGTAATGCCCTAGTCGTATCGTGCCGCGAGCGTCAAACGTTTGAATGCTACGGCAATAGTGCAGGTGACCCCGTGCCAAGCCAAACGCCCGCGCTTTTAATCTCACACCACAATTATTCACTCCGCAGCAAGCTTGAGAAGTTCAGAAATATCGACGGCCTGTTGTTTGTGCGCTTGGTGGCCGCCTCGTTGCGCTACGCCGATTACTTGATATCGTTCGTTCACTATCGGGCCGCCGCTGATGCCGCCAGACAGCACCGCGTCAACTTCGATTAATCGCACACCATGTTTTGTCGCTCGCCCAACAATCCGGCCAGGGCGTTTGTTCAACTCATCACCCGGTCCGTAGTCTGGAAACCCCAATGCAATTATTTCGTCTTTCGTATGTTCGGGAGAGGTCGCTACCGTAAGGCTCAGGCACTCTGTGCTCGGTACATCGTGGTCCAAGATAGCCAAGTCCCGGTCTGGACATCGTCGGCTCGACGGCGTGGCGTTGAATTTCTTATGTGGCAAGCTGGGTCTGAAAATGGCGGCAGAAGTGCCCGGGGGCAACTTTTGGAGTACATGATCTGCGGTCACCAATCCAACGCCTTCAAGGAAGAAGGCGGTGCCTTGCTCGCAATCCTCACCGACGAAAAATTCGATTACCCAAACCGCGCGTTCGGCGATTTCTTCATTCGTCGGAAGAATAGGTAGCGCGTATTCTGGAAATTGGCCGTTGAACCGCCTTGCCAGGGTTCTATACGCATCAAAGCTTCGCCCGCGAACTTGCGCTATCCACTCCAAACGGCCCCGTAACACCTGTTTCAGGGCCGCGTCAGTCTTGTATTTGGTTTGGTATTCCTTTTCGGCGGCAGCAGCTCCCATCTTCTCAATTTTGTAGAGAGCAGCACGAACGTTGCGCACAAAATTTCGTCTGACATTTGTGAACTCGTTGACGACAAGCCCTGTTACCTCTCGACGCGTCCGAGGACCGGAGAACCAAACCTTGTCAGAATTGATTTCGAAGCCGCTGGACAAAATGGCCGACCTCAAAGAGGCCGAAAGCTGTTGCACTGGCACCTTGCCAGGAAGTGGCAACACGCCGTCGAACAGAGCAGTTGGCTGCGCATAGCAAGAGAATGAGAGGTCGTCGGCATAGCGTGTGTAACGCAGCCGGTTTGCCTTGGCGAAGGTGACCAAATTGCGGTCGAGGCTGAAGGTCACCATGTTAGATAAGATTGGCGAGGTGGGCGCGCCCTGTGGAAGTTGATTTCTGGTGACGCAGATGGAACAAATCGCTGCCGCCACTTCTTCACCGAGGCCTATTGCTTTCAACATTCCCAGCACGCGGCCACGCGTGATAGACCCAAAGAAGTTACGCAAATCGATGTTCAATAGGTAGGGCCGCGTCTGATGCGCATTGGCGTTCGTGATGGCGCTCCGATCAATGACGAAGCCGTGAACCGGTGCTCGCGCTGAATAAATTTGGTTCAGCAGTCCTAGCGTTTGACGCTGCAAAAATTTGAGCCGAGGTTCTGGAACTAGCAGTTCTCGGGTGCCGCCGCGGCGTTTCGGAATTGATGCGCGGCTGTACCTATAGGCGGAGTATTTTTCTAGGAACTTTTGCTCTTTCGCCCCTACGCCAAGAAAAGCATAGTAAGCGTCGGCGGATTTTAACTCCTCAGGCAAACCGGCCATGAAAGTTGGGAGCGCCCCCTCCTTCTTGGCCGTGCCATTCGCGGCTGGCCGTGAACCATTTCCTGTAACATTCAGGTCAAACGTCGCGGTTACGACAACGTGGTATGCGAGGGGGCGCTTGCCGACAATTAAATCTGGCAGCCGAGAGCGCAGTCAACTGAATTCTCGCGCTAATAGTTCAGTGTTTGTGTTGGCTACGGCCACCACTAAGCAACGCAGAGACGATGCTCCGACCGCCGCATCGGTTTTTTAATACTCCGCACGGCCAACGCAATGGGTCCCATACGTCGATGGGGGGACCCACCCCCCGCCAAGGGGGAAACCAGTTCTGGGCATATACTTCCCCGTCATCGTCATCCACACTGGTGCCACAGTGGCCACACAGAACCGGCTTCCGAAGCCCCACGGGATGGAGTAAACAGTCCGCCAATAGCGGCGATTTCCTAAGCTTTGGAAGGAGCCGACCCACGCGCCCGTAGCTCAGCTGGATAGAGCGCTGCCCTCCGAAGGCAGAGGTCAGAGGTTCGAATCCTCTCGGGCGCGCCACCATCTGAAACATCCATGACCGCTCCCCTGAGCCCCACCCTCGCCGCGCACGGCGCGCAAATCCCCGCGCTCGGCTTCGGCACCTCGCCGATGACCGGCGGGCTTTCGCCCGACACCGTGGTGGCCGCGCTTCAGTCGGGCTACCGCCACATCGACACCGCCTGGAAGTACGGCACCGAAAGCGCGGTCGGCGAAGCGATGCGTGCCTCGGGCGTGCCGCGCCAGGACATCTTCCTCACCACCAAGGTCAGCCACGAATATCTGCGCGCCGACGCCTTCGCCAAGTCGGTGGACGAGAGCCTCAAGGCGCTGAAGGTCGATCAGGTCGATCTTCTGCTGGTGCACTGGCCGAATTCGGAAATTGCGCTCCGCGAGACCATGCCAGCGCTGGCCAAGGCCAAGCGGCAGGGGCTTGCGCGGCACATCGGCGTCGCCAACTTCAACATCGCGCTGCTCGACCAGGCGATCGCGCTTTGCCCCGAGCCGCTGGTGGCGCTGCAGGCGGAGTATCATCCCTATCTCGACCAGACGAAGCTCTTGGCCGCCGCGCGGGCGCGCGGTCTGGTGTTTGTCGCCTATTGCCCGCTCGGGCGCGGACGGCTGTTCGGCGACCCGGTGCTGGCGGAGATCGCCACGGCGCGCGGCAAAAGCATCGCCCAGGTCGCGCTGCGCTGGCTGATGCAGCAAGGCGTCGCCGCCATTCCGCGCTCGTCCAATCCGCAGCGCATCGCCGACAATTTCAAGGTGTTCGATTTCACGCTGAACGACGACGAGATGGCGCGCATCGCCGCGCTCAAGAGGCCCAACGGCCGCATCGCCAACCCGGGCGGACGGGTGTCCGGCGGCTGGGATTAGGCCAAAACAGGCCGCCGCAACGGATTGGCAACCTTAAGCCGGCACACTGCCCCCACGCTGTCGCGTGAGGGCGTGCATGAGTACACAAGACCAGTCGCCGGTTCAGGCACCACGTCAAGCATCGCCCCATGAAGTGATCGGGGTCGGCGTCGCGTTCTCCGCCGCGGGCCTCTACTTCATGCTCGGCGCGGCGGGCTATCTGCCGATGCCCGAAGCCAACGGGCCCGCATTCATCGTCTTCTGCGCCGGGGCGACCTTCCTGTTCGCGGGCCTCACCTGCATGGTCCGCGCCCGCGCCTGCGTGACCGGCAGCCAGAGCGACATCCCCGCCAGCGCGCCGCGCTGGACGCAGGTGTCGTACCGCGTACTCGCCATCGGCGCGTCCGGCGCGCTGGCGACGATCGGGACCTGGGTCGCGATCGGCTCGGGCCCCCGCGCTTTCAGCCTGTCCGCGCCGTTTATCGAAATGCAGACCACGGGCGAGATGATCGGCCGAACCGTGTTCGGTCTCGGCGCGGTGATCGTGTGGATCTACGTGATCGCGCTCACCGTCGGCACGGTGCGGAAGTTTCTGAACCGCACCGGCGCCTGACACCTCGCCCGCCGCAGCCCGAAGGGCGAAGGCGGGTCAGGCCACCCGAATGACTATCTTGCCGAAGTGCGCGCCCGAAGCCATGTGCTGGTAGGCCGCCTGCACCTCGTCGAAGCCGAACACCTTGTCGATCACAGGCTTGATCGCGTTCGCCGCGATCATGCGGTTCATGGCTTCGAACATCTGCGTCGAGCCGACCGAGATGCCCTGGATGTTGGCACGGCGGCCCATGATCAAGCCGGGATTGAGCTCGGTCGCCGGCCCGCTCAGGTTGCCGATCATGCTGATCTTGCCGCCGAGACGGATCGCGCCGAAGGATTTCGTGAACGTGCCGGCGCCGCCGACCTCGACGACGTGATCGACGCCGCGGCCGCCGGTGAACTCCAGTGCCGCCTTCTCCCAGTCGGGCGTGGTCTTGTAGTTGATGGTGTGGCTGGCGCCGAGCTTCTTCGCCTTGGCAAGCTTGTCGTCGCTCGACGAGGTGATGACCGCCTGCATCCCCATGGCGTGTGCGAACTGCAGGCCGAAGATCGAGACGCCGCCGGTGCCCTGCAGCAGCACGGTCTGCCCCGCGATCATCCGGCCGTGCTCCATCATCGCGTGCCACACGGTGACGCCGGCGCAGGGCAAGGTCGCGCCCTCCTCCAGCGAAAGATGCGCGGGGATTTTCACCGCGCCCTCCTCCTCCAGCACCACGAATTCCGCCAGCATGCCGTCGATGGCGCCGCCGAGCGCGGTCGATTGCACATCGGGGGGGGGCTCGCCGCCGGGCCAGCGCTGGAAGAAATTGCCGCAAACCTTGTCGCCCACCTTCACCCGGGTGACGCCGGAGCCCGTCTCGACCACCTCGCCCGCGCCGTCCGACAGCGGGATGACATTTTCCTTTGACGGCATGCGGTAGGTGCCGCGCACGATGCCGAGATCGCGGTAGTTCAGCGAGCAGGCGGCGACCTTGACCAGCACCTGGCGATGGCCCGGCGACGGCTTCGGCCGCTCGACCTTCGCCAGCGCCTCGATGCCGGCGCCGCCCTTGGGCAATTGATAGGCACGCATGACTGTTCCCCCTACTTCGTGTTCAGAAAATCCTTCGACCATTTCGCGTAGTCCGCCTGCCGCAGCAGCTTCTTCTGCATGTCGGCCGAGGCGACGTTCTTGAGCTGCGAGGGCTTCGTCCCCTCGCGCAAGGCCTTCAGCGTGTCGTGGACGCCCTGCACGCCGGCCCAGAACTGATGGTGGCCCTGCAGGCAGACGCGCACGTTGCGCGCGGAGAGATAATCGAGGTCCATCATGTCTTCCGGCACGCTGCCGAGGAACAGCGGCAGCTTCACCGCGGATGAGACGGCGTCGAGCTGCTCGCGGTTCTTCAGCCCCGCCATGAACAGCATGTCGACGCCCGCGGCCTCATAGGCTTTGAGCCGCGCGACGGTGTCTTCGACGCCGGTGATGCCGATGGCGCTGGTGCGGCCGACGATGACGAGGCGCGGGTCCTGCCGGCCGGCGAGCGCCGCCCGCATCTTGCCGACGCCCTCGGCAATGGTGATGAGCTGCGCGTCGTCCCCGCCGAACGGCACCGGCAGCAGCGTGTCCTCGACGGTCAGCGCGGAGACGCCGACGGTCTCCAGCTCCTCGACCGTGCGCTTGACGCTGAGCGCATTGCCGTAGCCGTGGTCGGCATCGACGCACAGCGGCAGCGAGCCGGCGCGGTTGATGCGATAGGCTTGCTGCGCGAATTCGGTGAGCGTCAGCACGCAGAGATCGGGGGCAGCCAGCACGGCGAAGGAGCCGACCGAGCCCGCGAACATCATCGCCTCGAAGCCCAGATCGCCGGCGATACGCGCGGAAATCCCGTCGTACACCGATGCCGGAAAGATGCAGCGCTTGCCTTCAACGATCGCGCGCAGCCGTTCGCGGCGTTCCGTCCAGTTCATTCCCCACCCCTTCGGCAATTTGCCCTTGGTAAATGCTTTACGAACTGTGCCGTTCTAGCACGTCCGTCCGGCCTTCCAACGCACCGTCTGACACTAAAGGCCGGCGCCCGATCGGCGCTTCGCCCATGTGAAAAATTGCGCAGACACGGGCAAGGCTTTGCTAACCGTGCACCCGCAATAACCCAACCTATCCGGTCGCGTTCACAGCTTGTTTCGTTCGCCGATTGTAGCTTGCGCCCATGCCTGAGAAAGCCAGCACCGTGTCTGCGCTGTTGACGATGGACCTCGACGTCAACACGCTTTTCATGGTCACGATGCACATCGAGATCATGCTCGGCCTGCTCTTGTTTTTCGCCTGGTCGCAGAACTTCAGCAAGCGCGCGCTGGCCTGGTGGGGCAGCGCCCATCTGATGCGCGCGGTTTCGATCATGCTGCTCGGCCTGTACGGCTCGGTGCCGGATTCGCTCTCGATCGATCTCGCCAACGCGGTGCTGTTCGGCTCCTTCGCGCTGACCTGGTGCGGCGCGCGCGTGTTTGATCGCAGGAGTCCGGAACCGGCGCTGGCGCTCACCGGCATCGCGATCTGGCTGGTCGCCTGCCGCATGCAGGCGTTCACCACCGAGGTCGAGCTGCGCGTGCTGGTGGGATCGGGGATCGTGACCGCCTACACCTGGGCGGCGGCCTATGAATTCTGGCGCGGCCGGGACGAGGCGCTGGTGTCGCGCTGGCCCGCGATCTTCATGCTGTTCGCGCATGGTACGCTGTTCCTGCTGCGTACGCCGCTGGGCGGAGTGGCGCATATGGCGCCCGGCAACAAGCTGGCGATGAGCGGCTGGCTCGAACTGCTCAGCCTCGAAGCGCTGCTGTTCACCATCTCGATCGCCTTCATCCTTCTTGCCATGGCCAAGGAGCGCACCGAGTACCGGCACCGCGCCGCCGCGCGGACCGACCAGCTCACCGGCATCGCCAACCGCCGCGGCTTCCTCGAACAGACCGCGGTGTCGCGGCGCGCGGCGACCGGAACCCAGCCGGCTGCGGTGCTGCTGTTCGATCTCGACCATTTCAAATCGATCAACGACCAGTACGGACATGCCGTCGGCGACCATACGCTGCAGATCTTCGCCGGTATCGCCAAGGCGCATGTCGGCACGGCCGGCACCGTGGGACGGTGGGGCGGCGATGAGTTCATCGCCGTGCTCTACAACACCAGCCGCGAGATCGCGGCGACGGTGGCCGAGCGCGTCCAGGTTGCCTTCGAGAAGGCCGCCGCCGACATCGACGGCCGCCTCGTGCGCGCCACCGTCTCGACCGGCATGGCGTTCAGCTCGCATGGGCCGTTCGATCTGTCGGCGATCCTGCTGCAGGCCGACCGGGCGCTCTACCGCGCCAAGAAGGACGGTCGCAACCGGCTCGCCATCGCAACGCCGGAAACCCTGGCGTCCGACGGGCAGGAGCCGCAAAGCAACAAGGTCGTGCGGATCGGGCGCCGCAGCGCGGCCGCCTGACCCGGCGCGCAACGCCGCCACCCTCAGCGAATTTCGGGCGATCGTCACGCCAAGCCGCGATGCGCCCGTCGGCCCCGGCCATTTTCGCGCAATGCCCGCTTGCCGGAGCGCCGCGATGAATGCGACAACCGCACGGAACAACGGGGAGGACATCGTCCATGCGGGTCGTCGCGCTCGAAGAGCATTTCTCGGTACCGGCGCTGGTCAAGCGCATCGATCCAGGCGCCATCGGCCGGCGCGGCTTCAGGCCCCGGAAGCCGCCGACCGACCGGCCTAGCCCCATGGAGCTCCTGCCCGAGATCGGCGAAAGGCGTCTCAAGTCGATGGACGACGCCGGCATCACGGTCCAGGTGCTCTCCAATAGCGGCCCCGGCCCCGATCTCGTGCCCGGCCCCGACGGCGTCGCCATGGCGCGCGAGATGAACGACCATCTGGCCGCGGCCATCGCCCGCAACCCCACCCGTTTCGCGGGCTTCACCGCGCTGCCCATGCAGAACCCCGACGCCTGCGCCGCCGAACTCGCGCGCACGGTGAAGCAGCTCGGCTTTCTCGGCGCGCTGATCAACGGCACGACCGAGGGCCGCTTTCTCGATCATCCGAGCTATGACGGCCTGCTCGCCGCTTGCGTCGAACTCGACGTGCCGATCTACATCCATCCGCACCTTCCGCCCGAGTCGGTGCGGCAGGCCTACTATTCCGGCCTGGACGAAGGCGCGGGCCGCGTGCTGGAAAGCGCCGGATGGGGCTGGCATTCGGAGGTTGCGATCCACACGCTTCGCATGGTGATGGCCGGCACGCTCGACAAGCATCCGAAGCTCAAGGTGATCATCGGCCACATGGGCGAGATGCTGCCGGTGATGATGGCGCGCATCGACGAAGTTTCTGTGCTCGACATCGGGCACCTGAAGCGGCCAATCACCCGCCAGATCCTCGATCAGGTCTGGATTACAACGAGCGGCATCTTCAGCCAGCCGCCGTTCATCGCCGCGCTGCAGACGTTCGGCATCGACCGCATCATGTTCTCGGTCGACTACCCCTACGCCCCCGACGCGAAGGGCCGCGAATTCCTCGACGGGGTGGCGCTGTCGCCGACCGACATGGCGAAGCTCGCGCACGGCAATGCGGATGCGCTGCTGAAGCTGAAGTGATTTCGCGCGCTAGGCCGCATGAACGAAATCGTTCAGCGCGACACGGCGGCGCGGCATCGGAATGTAGAATTTGCCGGCCCACACCAGAGGCCGCGGATAGAGAATGATGCCAAGCAGGCGCTGCTGCAGCGTTTTCGGCGAGATCGGCTTGACCAGAAGTTCGTGCACGCCGAGGCGGATGGCCTCGGTCACCCGCGACTGCAGCCCCTGATCGGTCAGCATGATGATTGGCAGGCTCGCCTTGGGGAACACGCCCGGCGACCGCACGATGCGCATGACCTCGCGCCCGTCCAGGACCGGCATGTCCCAATCCACGATCATGACGTCCGGGTTGACGTGGCGGATGGCGTCGATCGCGGAGACGCCGTCGCCGGTTTCGTAAATCGACTTGACGCCGAGATTCATCAGCATCATCCGCGTCAGGCGGCGCAGATAGGGGTTGCTGTCCGCAAGCAGGACGACAAGTTCCTCTATGGCCTTTTCGAGCTGCTGGGTAACCATCGATTAACCGCGACCTCGGCGTTCCCCGATGGCCACACCATACCCATCGGGGCCTGTGTTTCCGCTAAGCCGATGTGTTGGATTTTATCGATCCGGAATCAGGCGGGAACCATGCGGCGGCCGGGCCGGTACAGCAGCCAGGCGACGATCGACAGGTTCACCAGGTTCCAGCCGAGCCCGTTGAGGAACGCTGCCTGATAGGAGCCGGTCAGGTCGAAGATCACGCCGGACATCCAGCCGCCCAGCGCCATGCCGCCGAGCGTCGCCAGCAGCACCACGCCGAGCCGGGTGCCGGCCTCCTGCGGCGCGAAATACTCGCGCACGATGATCGCGTACATCGGCACGATGCTGCCCTGGAACAGGCCGAACAGCGCGGAGATGACGTAAAGCGAAAACAACCCGTCGAAGAACAGGTACATAAACAGCGCCACGCCCTGCAGCCCCGAGCTGATGAGCAGCGTCGCCACCCCGCCGATGCGGTCGGCGATGAAGCCGCCGGCGATGCGGCTGATTAGGCCGAAGCCCAGCATCATCGACAGCATCTCGGCGCCGCGGGCGGGCCCGTAGCCGAGATCGCCGCAGTAGGCGACGATGTGGACCTGCGGCATCGACATGGCGACGCAGCAGGCGATGCCGGCGACGAACAGAAGCGCCATCAGCACATTCGCCGAGATGCCGAGCGAGCCGAGCCTGCCCGCCGCATTCGCGGTGGACGCCGCCGAATGTTGCGACGGCGCCGGGCGGCGCAGCAGCAGCGACAGCGGCACGAGCGTCACGACGCAGATGACACCGATGCCGATCTGCGTGGCGCGCCAGCCCTCGGTCGAGATGAAATGCTGGATGAACGGCGGCCAGATCGCCCCCGCGAGATAATTGCCGCAGGAGGCGAGCGCCACCGCGATGCCGCGGCGGCGGACGAACCAGTGCGAGATGTCGGTCATCAGCGGGCCGAAGGTCGCCGCGCTGCCGAGGCCAAGCAGCCCCTGCGCCAGCGCGAAGGTGCCGATGCCGGTCGCGATGCCAGAAAGCGCGTAGCCCGCACCCAGCGCGACCGCGCCGACGATCACCGGCATGACGATGCCGAAGCGATCGGCCAGCCGGCCCATGACGATGCCGCCGAAACCGAAACCGAACATCGTCAGCGTGAACGGCAGCGACGCGGCGCCCCGCGCGATGCCGAAATCCGCCTGCACCGCCGGCAGCGCGACCACGAAGGACCACATGCCGACGCTGCCGATGGTTCCGAGCAGGAGCGCCACGGCAAGCCGCATCCAGGCGTAGCTGGAATCGATCTGGCTCGCCGGGCGAGAACCGGCATCGGCATTCGTGGTCACTTGGGCAATTCCCGGCAGTTGGGCGCCAGTCCTAGCATCATCGGCCGCGAGCGTCATCGCCGCGCGGCGCAATCCAGCGATGCGCAGGGATGAAATTTTCGCGGGTCAAACATCAGCGAATTGAATTGCTGCTCACGGCGCTATCCACGTCATGGCCGGGCTTGTCCCGGCCATCCCGATTGGCGAGGCAACGCTGTGCCATTGGAATCGGGATCACCGGGACACGCGCTTCGCGCGGCCCGGTGATGACGGCTGAATGTGAGGCGATGATGGATTCTAGCTAATGCAGCTTCGGCGCCTTGAGGAACCGGCTGCGGTCGCCGGACTTGATGCGTGTCTCGATGGTCTTGCCGTCGCGGTAGATCGACATCGGAATCTCGAGCCCGGCGGCGCCGAGCGACCACACCTTGCGATAGAGGCCCGCGAGTTCGCGGACCTCGGCGCCCGCGACCGACAACAGCACGTCGCCGGTGCGGATATCCGCCTTCTGCGCCGGCCCGTCCTTGGCCAGCCCCACCACCACGACCCGGTTCTCGATCGCGGTGGCGTAAAGCCCGAGCCACGGCCGCGGCGGCGCGTTCGGGCGGCCAAGCGTCATCAGGTCGTCGAGGATCGGCTGCAGCAGGTCGATCGGCACGATCATGTTGATGTCGCCCGGCGGGCCCTGCTCGCGCCCCTCCTGCAGTTGCAAGGAGCCTATTCCGATCAGCTCGCCGCGCGGCCCGATCAGCGCTGTGCCGCCCCAGTTCGGGTGCGACGGCGCGGTGAAGATCGCCTCGTCGACGACATACTCCCAGTAGCCGGCGAACTCCTGCTTGGCGACGATGCGGGCCGCGACCGACTTCTGCCGCCCGCCGGCGCCGCCGACCACCACCCGCTCGCCGACCGACACCGCGCTCGACGACCCGATCGGCAGCGCCGGCAGGTCGAGCCGGGCCAGCGCCTGGATCAGGCCGAAACCGGTGGTCTGGTCGTAGGCCAGGACGGTGCCGGGGACCGAGCGGCCGTCGATCAGCGTCAGCCAGATGGTCTCGGCCTCGGTAACCAGATAGCCGATGGTCAGAACCAGCCCGTCGGCGCGGATCAGCACGCCGTTGCCGGCGCGCTCGGTGCCCAGGGTGTCGGCGGTAAAGGCATCGGAGGGAATGATGGCGCGGACCGCGACCACCGCGCTCAGCGCGGCATCGAGATCGTAGGCGTAGTCCGCCGGCTTCGGCTGTACTGAGGCCGGCACCTTCCAATCGCTCACCGACGGCATTGCGCAACTCCCTGTTCGCCGCCCCAGTATCGGCGATCGTGTGGCGGCCTCAAGGCCCTTTCCCCCGAAGAATATCGGAAACACCTGCCCTTCCGTCCAGATAGCCGCCTCAAAGACACCACAGAATCCGGCAAACCGCCCCGACAATTTCATGTTTCCGTACCGGCGACTCAGATATGCAGATTCCCCGTGCTGGCGCGGGCATCGAGGTGAGCGGCATGCTTCCGAGTTTCCGCCTGATTGCGGCAACATTCCTGTGCGGCTTCGTGGTGGTCTTCGCGGGCCTCCGGCTGGCGGTGTCGCTCAACGACATCCACGAGGGACTGCCGGTGATGGCGGCGCATGCGGCGCCGGTCTCGATCGCGCCGGCCGCCGACCCTGAGATGCGCCGCGGCTTGGCGGCGGCACCGGTGATGTACGACCTGCGGTTCGCCGTGAGCCGCGCCACGCTTGCGCCGACCCTCGTCACTGCGGCACCGTCGGCTCCCGAACGCCCGGCGCCCCCGCTTTCCCTCCTGCCGCCCGAGAACTTCATCCGGGAGGTTACGTCCCCCGTCATGGCCGAACCGGCCGAGCCGGAGAGCACCGTCGCCGCGATTCCGCCGGACGAGCCGCCGAAGCCGGAAGCGCCGGACGCGGCCACCGATCAGCCCGGCCAGCAGCAGCCCTGACATCGCCACCCGGCGGCAGCTCGTCCCCGGAGCATGGCAAAAGCGCGCCCGGCAGGCTAACTGTCTGCGATGATCTCCCTTTCGGTCCTCGACCTGTCGCCGGTGACCACCGGAAGCTCCGGCCCGCAAGCGCTGCGCAACAGCATCGATCTCGGCCGCTTTGCCGACCGGCTCGGCTTCACCCGCTACTGGGTGGCCGAGCACCACAACATGCCCAACATTGCGAGTTCCGCGCCCGACATCATGATCGGGCAGATCGCGGCGGCGACGAAGCGGATGCATGTCGGCTCCGGCGGCGTAATGCTGCCGAACCACGCGCCGCTCCAGGTCGCAGAGCGCTTCAAGGTGCTGGAGGCGCTGTTCCCCGGCCGCATCGACCTCGGACTCGGACGGGCGCCTGGCACCGACCCGGCCACCTCCTATGCGCTGCGGCGGCGGCAGGACGATGCCACGGGCGACGATTTCCTCGACCGCTTCCAGGAGCTCCTGGCGTTCGAGGGGCGGTTGTTTCCGGAAAGCCATCCGTTCCGCAAGGTCAACGCCATGCCGGCCGACGTGCCGCTGCCGCCGCTCTTTCTCCTGGGCTCCAGCGGCTACAGCGCGCAACTTGCAGCCCATGTCGGCGCGGGCTTCTCCTTCGCGCATCATTTCTCCGACTTCGATCCGGTCGGACCGATGATGACCTATCGCGAGCAATTCAAGCCGTCGGCAACGCGCGACAAGCCGCTGGCGATCCTGGCGCTGCATGTGGTCTGCGCCGACACCGAGGCGGAGGCCGAGCGGCTCGCCACCTCCGTCGACCTGAACTTCGCGCTACGGCGGCAGGGCCGCTACCAGCCGATCCCAAGCCCGGAGGAAGCTGCAGTTCACAGCTATTCGCCGACCGACCGCGCGCTAATCGGCCAGAACCGCGCCCGCCTCGTCGTCGGCACCAAGGACAAGGTGATGGCGCATCTCGAACCGCTGATCGAGGCGACGCAGGCCGACGAGGTGATGATCACCACCATGATCTACGACCACGAGGCGCGAAAGCATTCCTACAAGCTGATGGCCAAGGCATTCGGACTGGAGGAAAGCAAATGAAAACGAAAATGCAGATTGCGCTGACGGCGGCGCTGGCCGCGATCGCGAGCCCGGCGCCGGCGCCGGCGCAGAGCGACTACCCCAATCGCGTGGCGAAGATCGTCAATCCCTACGTCGCCGGCAGCACCACCGACGTGCTGGCGCGCGCGCGCGCCATGGGGTTGTCGAGCCGGCTTGGCCAGCAATAAATCCCATTCTGGCGCGGTTCACATCCAGCGGAGCCGTGATAAACAGATGTTCAGACCGGCCAGCAAAGCCGGGGCTGACAGGTTCCAGTTCTGATTCCGTTCATTGCGATACGAACATCGGGAGGTTCACTTGGGTCAACAGTTCACGCTCTCCGCGTCCGACTCCTTCAAGCTCGGCGCCTATCGGGCCGATCCGGCCGGCACGCCGAAGGGCGGCATCGTCGTCATCCAGGAAATTTTCGGCGTCAACCAGCACATCCGCAAGGTGTGCGACGACTTTGCCAAGGAAGGCTACGCCGCGGTGGCGCCGGCCTTGTTCGACCGCACGCAGAAGGATTTCCAGTGCGGCTACACGCCGCCGGAGATCGAGAAGGCGCGCACCTTCGTCGCCAAACCCGATTGGGACGCGATGATGCGCGACACCGACGCGGCAATCAAAGAGCTCGCGCCGGCCGGTCCGGTCGGCATCGTCGGCTTCTGCATGGGCGGCACCATCGCTTTCCTCGCGGCGACGCGGCTGTCGGGCTTGAGCGCCGCGATCGGCTACTACGGCGGCCGCATCGTCGCCTTCGCCGATGAGAAGCCGAAGTGCCCGGTGCAACTGCATTTTGGCGAGAAGGATGCCAGCATCCCGATGACCGACGTCGAGATCATCAAGCAGAAGCGTGGCGGCGACTGCGAGATCTACGTCTATCCGGAAGGCGGCCACGGCTTCCATTGCGACGAGCGCGGCAGCTTCCACAAGGAGAGCCGCGACCTCGCTTGGGGGCGCGCCACAGCGTTCTTCGCGAAGCACATGAAGAAGTAGGGTTCACGACGCTCGAATGAATCGGCCGCGCGGCG
>CAMAWG010000065.1 GCA_945861855.1 Rhodoplanes serenus | reverse complement strand
CATTGCTTGGCTCAACCGCTGCCGAAGGCTTGCCAAGGATTGGGAGAACCTCAATCGCAAGGCGCTGGCATTCTTGCGCCTCGCATCAATCCGCCTCATGCTCCGAAAACTTTGTAATCCTGCTTGATGTTCTCGGACGGACTCTTAGCTGACAATATTGCCGGTCTTTTTGCCGATAAAGTTCGGCGCGGCGAACTGGGCTTTGAAAAACCCTCAAAGAAAGCAAAGGGAAGTTCTCTCCGTTGGGAAATATGGGGCGTGGCGAACTCGCAGCCTCCTAGTGCGCCGGCTTGCTGAGCGAGCGAGTCCCTTCTGTCTATATTATCAGACCGCACATGGGTTACCCGTGCAGCAAGGGACGTTCGAATGGTGTCCCATCGGTAGTGGTAACGCGACGTGAAGTCAGCACCCGTCGGCGCCAAAAAGCGCGCCAATAAGAGCTCAACAATGCTCTTGACTTTATTCCTAATATGACTATATTCCTTCCATCCCACCCTCCGAGGGCGTTCTCATGAGACGTCATGCGAGCGGGGCGGGATGCGGCCCCTGCGGGCGAGGCTCGTAACCTCGAACTCGGGCGGCTCCGGGGTTCCGCTCGGGCGCCACTACGGGCGCTCCGCGAGGAGCTCGCTGCATTGGCCCGCGCGAATGCGGGTTCAAGAAACGCGGCCCGGAGCTGATGGCGGGAACCCACGTGAGCATCCGCCTGAAAATGCCGCCGATGGGGCGCCGCGAGGCGAGCGCGTCACGCTTGACGCGCAGCGCTTCGCAAGAGGCGCAGCATAGGACGGTGCGTCTTGCGGCGCCCCATCCCCTCGGTCTTTCGGGACCGGGTGCAGGTTTCAACCCCAACTCGGGCGCTCACGCGCCGCGAGAACGAAGGAGCATGCCTTGATCGACGAGCACGACCCGATGGAAGAAGCCCTCAACAAGATGTTCCGCGACGACGCCCACCGCGCGGTCAACACCTCGCTGCGATTCTGGAGCGCGTGCCTGACGCGGCGTTGCAAGCGCGCGCGGCGCTGCACCGGCGATCCCGCGATCTGCCGGAAAATCTTCTGGCCGGTGGTGCGGGAGGACGCGAAGGCCTGGTGGCAGGCGATCTTCGACGCGCGCCGCGACGGCCGCTCGCTGCGGCAGGCGCAGCGGCTGGCCGCCGACGCGGCCACCCGCCAGCGCCGGATCATGGCGCTCCGGGCGCGGGCCGACATGATTCGTGATCGCCCAGAACCCCCGGATTCGGCTCGATAAACCGGGAGTTTGCCCTATGGATAGGCACGCCCTTATTGCACCGCACAAATGACACATTCGGACGTTGTAACCCGCCTGAGACGGGGGGCCTTGCGTCGGCGGGTCCTAAGTCGATCCAACAAAAACGGGGACCTGTACGATGCTGAAAAGCCTTCTCGCTGCTCTTTGCTTTGGCGCGTTCACGACGGCGGCCGGTGCGCTCGACACCAAGGCTCTGGCGCCGTGCAAGCCCGCGGCGGCGCGCTACTGCGATCAAGCCGACATGAGCGTGTCGATGAGCAACCTGCTTCGCTGCGGCGCGACGCTCGCCTCGAACAGCGACCGGGTCGGCGAGCCGTGCCGGCAGGTGCTGCGGCGCTACGGTCAGCTCTGACGCACCGGCGCACGGACGGTTTGCGTGAAAGCCCCTGCCGGTCGCGGGGGCTTTTCTTTTGCGCCACGGACTGCGTTGCCGCGGATGCGCTACGATGCCGGCGGCGGCGCCTCCCACCCCTGCCGCCGGAGCTTCACGATGGACGCACGAATTGTTGCCCTCACCGAAAGAATTCGCGGGCTCGAGGCCGAGCTCGATGCGGAACTCGCACGGCGTCTGGCCGATCTTCGCATCGGCATGGAGAGGGGCAGGGTGCTCTTCGAAGAGGAAATCCTGCGCCGTCATCGCGAGCTGCGCACGCGCCTGTCGGCTTATATTCTCAACGCGCGGCCGCTGGTGGTTCTCACCGCGCCTGCGATCTATTCGCTGATCGTGCCGTTGGTGCTGCTCGATCTGTTCGTCAGCTTCTACCAGGCGGTCTGCTTTCCGGCCTACGGGATCGCGAAGGTGCGGCGCCGCGATTACCTGGTGTTCGACCGGCACCATCTCGCCTATCTGAACGCGCTCGAAAAGCTCAACTGCGCCTACTGCTCCTACGCCAACGGGCTGATCGCCTATGTGCGCGAAATCGCCGGGCGCACCGAGCAGTACTGGTGCCCGATCAAGCACGCACGCCGCGTGATCGGGGCGCACCCAAGCTACGCGGCGTTCGAGGATTACGGTGATGCCGAGGCCTACCGGAAATGGCTGGAGCAATTCCAGCGGCTGCGCAACGGCCCACCGGGCTGAACCCCCGGTGGGGTTCAGCCCTTTGGGTTCAGCCGTTCGGGCGCCGGGAGCGCGAGGGCTCCAGCACGGTTACCTTCACCGGAGCGAGGCCGGCGAAGCCGATCGCCTTCGCGCCCGCGGGCGTGAGGTCGATGATGCGGCCGCGATGAAGGGTCCGCGGTCGTTGATCCGCACCACCACCGAGCGGCCGGTCCTGAGATGCGTCACTTCGACGAAGGTGCCGAACGGCAGGGACTTGTGCGCCGCCGTGAAGGCGGAGGCGTGGGCGTATTCGCCGTTGGCGGTTTTCTCGCCGCTGTAGACCGAAGCAATCCCGGTCTCGGGACCCGCCATACTGGGCGATGTACAGGCAATCGATGAGATGAAAAGCACAGACGAAAAGACAGCGTGGCGCGAAGCCTTCATTCCAGAGCCTCTTATGTTGTGGATGATGCGCCGGCCTCGCGACTCAGCGTCGGCCGACGGGGCTCAATACTTGGATTATTATGTCGATTGTGCGGCGCAGCAATTTTAATACATGTGGCGGCGCGCCTTCACTCCCCGTCCGGGAGGAAAGGCGCGTTCGCCGGCCGCGCCGGAAAGTTATGGACGCAGTTCGTCCTCGATCTCGCGGTCGATCTGCTCGAGCTCGGCGGGAAAATCCGACACCAGCATCTTCAGGCACCACTCACGGTAATCCACGATGCGCCAGAGCTCGGTGCGCTGCGTGCGCGAGAGGTCGTCGTCGGCGAGCCGGACCCGGGCCTTGACGATCTCGCGGCGCCACGATTGCGCGCGCGAATGGATGAATTCAGTCGGTATCGTTGGCACGCGCTATCCCCCGGCGTGCCGCATCTGGGGGTACAATGCCACCAAACGGGACAAGTTTCCGGCGGCTTTGCGGCGTGGTTAACGGGCTTGTCCCGTCCCTGCGCGAGGCTATGGTGAGTGTCATGACTCTTGGTGAATCGACGCTGCATTCCCCCGGAAATCCGGGTCTTGTCCGCAACGACTGGACCCGCGCCGAGGTCCGCGCGCTGTTCGCGCTGCCGTTTCCCGAGCTGATGTTCGAGGCGGCGCGCATCCACCGCATGCATTTCGACCCAGCCGAGGTGCAGATCTCGACGCTGCTCTCGATCAAGACCGGCGGCTGCCCGGAGGACTGCGCCTATTGCCCGCAGGCCGCGCGCTACGACACCGGCGTCAAGGCCGAGAAGCTGATGGCGCTCGGCGCGGTGCTCGACGAGGCCCGCGCAGCCAAGGCCTCAGGCGCCAGCCGCTTCTGCATGGGCGCGGCCTGGCGCTCGCCGAAGGACCGCGACGTCGAGAACGTCTGCGAGATGGTGGAGGGCGTGAAAGCGCTGGGGCTTGAGACCTGCGCCACGCTTGGCATGCTCACTCCCGCGCAAGCCGCGCGGCTCAAGCAGAGCGGCCTCGACTATTACAACCACAACCTCGACACCTCGCCGGAGTTTTATGGCGAGATCGTCACCACGCGCACCTACCAGGACCGTCTCGACACGCTCGACGCGGTGCGCGAGGCGGGCATCAACGTCTGCTGCGGCGGCATCGTCGGCATGGGGGAGGGGGCGGAGGACCGCGCCGGCATGATCGCGACGCTCGCAAGCCTGCCCGTGCATCCCGAAAGCGTGCCTATCAACATGCTGGTGCAGGTCGAGGGCACGCCGCTGGCGGGCGGCGAAAAATTCGAGCCGCTGGAGTTCGTGCGCACGATTGCCGTGGCCCGCATCTGCATGCCGAAGTCGGTGGTGCGGCTCTCGGCCGGGCGCGAGGACATGAGCGAGGAGACGCAGGCTCTGTGCTTTCTCGCCGGGGCCAATTCCATCTTCTATGGGCCGAAGCTTTTGACCACGCCGAACCCCGGCCGCGACCGTGACATGGCGCTGCTCGACAGGCTGGGCCTGCGGCCGATGGAGCGGTAGGCGTGGCCGGGTTTCTGATCGTCTTCCTCGGCGGCGGTCTCGGCGCGGCCCTCCGCCACGGCGTCAATCTCATCTCGGCGCGGCTGTTCGGCACCGCCTTCCCCTGGCACACCTTCATCGAGAACGTGACCGGCTCGCTGGCGATGGGCGTGCTCGTTGGCTACTTTGCCTTCAAGGGCGGCGAAGCCTCCCAGCACTGGCGGCTGTTTCTCACCACTGGCGTCCTCGGCGGCTACACCACGTTCTCGGCGTTCTCGCTCGACGCGGTGCTGCTCTATGAGCGTGGCGAGACGGCGCTGGCGGCGCTCTATGTGCTCGCTTCGGTCGCGCTGGCGATCGGCGGCCTGGTCGCGGGACTCGCTCTGGTGCGCCACTTCTCCTGAGCCGCTGGCCCCGAACTTGCACGATATCGTGCAGGAAACAGGAGCGCGGATCATGGGCGTGAGGCGTATCGAAGCGGAGCCGTCCGCGCTGGTGGTCGAGTTCGATCACGCTGCCCTCATCATCATCGACATGCAGCGGGATTTTCTGGAGCCCGGCGGCTTTGGCGAGACGCTGGGCAACAACGTGTCGCTGTTGAAGGCTGCGGTCCCGCCGTTGCGCGAGGTTCTCGCCGCCGCCCGCAAGGCGGGGATGCTCGTCATCCACACCCGCGAAGGCCATCGCCCCGACCTGTCCGACGCCCCTCGGCATAAGGTCGAGCGCGGCGAGCCGGCGATGCGCATCGGCGCGCCGGGACCCATGGGACGCATTCTGGTTCGCGGCGAGCCCGGGCACGACATCATCCCGGAACTCTACCCCGCCCCGGGGGAGCCGGTGATCGACAAGCCCGGCAAGGGCGCGTTCTACCAGACCGATCTCGAACTGATGCTGAAGAACCGCGAGATCGACACGCTGTTCGTGTGCGGCGTCACCACCGAGGTCTGCGTCAACACCACGGTGCGCGAGGCCAACGACCGCGGCTTCCGCTGCATCGTGCTTTCGGATTGCTGCGCGTCATATTTCCCGGAATTCCACACCGCCGGCTTGGCTATGATCAAGGCGCAGGGCGGCATCTTCGGCTGGGTGTCGGCGTCGCCTCATTTGCTGGCGGCGATGGATTCTCGTTGAGCAATCGCGATGCCGCGAGCTTCAACAATTGGGCACCGCTTCCGCCGTCGATATGAACACCGTGCTGCCTAATTCAGCGCCGTGACGGCCGAACCGCTTGGATTCGCACGCAACTCACTGCGTTTCTGAAAGCAATGCACAGGCGGCGACCGTTTGTCACATCTGGCACGCAGCTTGCGTAACGGTCTTTGTCGGATGCAATCGGCATCCGTCCATCACCGCATGCCGGTGTTGCGTATCGGCCCAATTGCCCGCGACGGCAACCGTCGCGAACCGCAGTGGTTCTTTGCCGAAACGCGCCGGCATCCGTTGATGCGAATGAAGATGGGGTAGGGGGTTTCAAATGTCGTTCGGCCGGCCAGAGCCAGCATGGCTCGTGGGGGCCGCAGCGTTGCGGCGGCGGCATCGATCCTCAATGCGAAGGAAGACACCGTGATCGGCACGGTGAGCTTTCGGTTCGGCTTCTGAGTTTCCAATGCGGAGGTGGATGTCTCGCGTGCTTGGTCAATACCCGGCAGATCATGCACCGAGGCGTCCGCCTCCGTAGCGGAACCGCAACGATAGAATTCGCAACAAGGGATTCGTGCCATGACTGCGACCACGCAAAAGCCTGTGCTGTGGACGGCGACCGACTGGAACGCCTTCTTCGGATTCGGCACCAACATCCTCGTCAACATGCTGGTTCTCACCGGCCTGCTGCGATACGTGCTGAAGATGCCGGACGCGCTGGTGTTCGGCCGCATCCTGCCCGCGCTCGGCCTGATGATGTGCCTGTCCACGTTCTACTACGCCTGGCTCGCCTACAAGCTCGCGCTCAAGACCGGCCGCACTGACGTCTGCGCGCTGCCGTCCGGCGTCAGCGTGCCGCACATGTTCGTAGTCACTTTCGTAATCATGCTGCCGATCACGATCAAGACGGGCGACCCGATCAAGGGCTGGTCGGCGGGGCTGGTCTGGGTGTTCTTCCAGAGCTTCGTGCTGATGATCGGCGGCTTCATCGCGCCCTACATCCGGAAAATCACGCCGCGCGCGGCCCTGCTCGGCGCGCTTGCCGGCATCTCCATCACCTTCATCTCGATGCGGCCGGCGGTTGAGATGTTCATGACGCCGATGATCGGCCTGCTCTGCTTCGCCATCATCCTGGTGAGCTGGTTCGGCGGCTTCAAATATCCCAAGGGCATTCCGGCGGGCCTGGTCGCCATCGCCGCCGGCATGCTGATCGCCTGGGGCTCGACCTTGTTCGGATTCAGCTACGGCGGAATGAGCTTGGCAAACCTCGCCGGAGCGTTTGCGAACTTCGGCTTCTCGGTGCCGTTGCCGGCGTTCGGCACGGTGTTCTCCGGCTTCGAATTCCTCGGCGTCATCCTGGTCACCGCCATTCCGTTCGGCATCTACGACCTGGTCGAAGCGATGGACAACGTCGAAAGCGCGGAAGCGGCCGGGGATTCCTACCCGACGACCCAGGTGCTCACCGCCGACGGCGTCGTCAGCCTGATCGGCTGCCTGATGGGCAATCCGTTCATCAACGCGGTCTACATCGGCCATCCCGGCTGGAAGGCGATGGGCGGCCGCATCGGCTACTCCGCCGCCACAGGCGTGATGGTGATCGTGCTGTCATGGTTCGGTGTCATTGCGGTGATGTCGTCGCTGATCCCGCTGGTCGCGATCTCGCCGATCCTGCTCTACATCGGCATGCTGATCGGCGCGCAGGCGTTCCAGGAGACGCCGAAGCATCATGCGCCGGCGGTTGTGCTGGCGCTGATTCCGAACATCGCGGCCTGGGGCAAGCTCCAGATCGACAGCGCGCTCGGCGCGGCCGGCACCAACGCCGCGGCGGTCGGGCTCGACAAGCTCGGCCAGGTGGGCGTGCTCTATCATGGGCTCGAAGTGCTGGCGGGCGGCGCGATCCTCGGCGGCATGGTGCTCGGCGCCGTCGGCGCTTTCATCATCGACAAGAAATACGCGGAGGCGTCCTACTTCGCGGCCGCCGGCGCGGTGCTGACGTTCTTCGGCTTTATGCACGGCGAGCAGGTCGGCTTCGCGGTTACGCCGACGGTCGCCGTCGCCTACGCCCTGGTTGCGGGCTTCCTGTTCGCGTTGAGCCGTTCCTCCGAGGTTGCGTCAGTTCCTTCGTCGCGGAAGGAAGTTCCGGCGGGGACGCCGGCCGAGTGAGTGTTGTGACCTCCAACTGGTGGGGCCGGACGGACTCCGGCCCCACCATTTTTTGATACGATTGGGTTCGCAGGCTTCGGGGCCTTGCGGCGCGTCGGCGACAGGCGCCAAATGTCAGGCGATGCTGCTCTCCGATCCAACCCCGCTGATCGCCGTGCCCGTCATTCCTGTGGTGACGATCGAGCGCGTCGCGGATGCCGTCCCGCTCGCGCGCGCGCTGCTGGCCGGGGGGCTCTCCGTGGTGGAGGTGACGCTGCGCACGCCCGCCGCGCTCGACGCCGTCCGCGCGATCCTGGCCGAGGTTCCCGACGTCATCGTCGGCGTCGGCACCGTTCTCCGGCCGCTCGACGTGACGCATGCCGTCGATGCAGGCGCTGATTTTCTGGTCAGCCCCGGCACACCGGAAGGCCTGGCCCAGGCGCTGGCCGACGCGCCGGTGCCGGCGCTGCCCGGTTGCGCCACCGTGTCCGAGGCCCTGGCGCTCGCGGCGTTCGGCTTCCCGGTGCTGAAGTTCTTTCCAGCCGGGCCGTCGGGCGGCGTGCCCTGGCTCAAGGCGGTGGCCGAGCCGTTGCCTGACATTCGCTTTTGTCCGACTGGCGGCGTGAACGGCGACAACGCCGCCGCCTATCTGGCATTGCGCAACGTGCTGGCGGTCGGCGGCTCATGGGTCGCGCCGGCGCAGGCCATCGCCGCGGGCGATTTCGCAGGCATCACCGCGCGCGCCCGAGTGGCTGCGGCATTGCGGCGCTGACCCGCGTGTCGTCCGAAGGCCCCATCCAGCGCCGGCCGCGCAAGACCTTCGACTGGTCGTCCGCGACGCTTGCGGTCGCGGTCGTCGTCGCGGCCGCCGTGGTATTCTGGCGTGACGGTCAGGCGCGGTTTCTCGAAATCCTCATCAGCGACCTCCTGCTGTTCGTCGACATCCTGCCCAAGGTGCTGGCGGCCTGCCTGATCGCGGCTTTCGTCGCGGTGCTGATGCCGCGCGAGGTGGTGCTGCGCTGGGTCGGCGCCGAATCCGGCTTGATGGGCATCCTGATCGCGACACTGGCCGGCTCGATCTGCCCCGGCGGGCCGATCACGATCTTTCCGATCGCCGCCGCCTTCGTCGCCATCGGCGCCGACACGGGCGCGGCAATAGCCTTCATCACCAGTTGGACGCTGCTCGGCTACGCCCGGATCCTGGTGTGGGAGTTGCCGTTCTTCGGCGGCGAGTTCGTGATCTGGCGCACCATCATCTCGCTGCCGTTACCGATCGTGGCGGGATTGCTGGCGCGGTTCATCGTCGGTCTTTCCTCCCGCGGGAAAGGCGGCGGATGATCTATTTCGTCGATGGGCTGCTCTGGGTGATAGCGCTCGGCCTTGGGCTGATAGCGGCGTCGCGCAGCCGCACCCTGTTGCGCGACAGCGCACGCGAGGGCGTTGTCGATTGCGTGCGGCTCCTGCCGCGCATCATGCTGGGCGTGATCGGCTCAGGCTATATCGCGGCGCTCCTGCCGCAGGAGGTGGTCGGCCGCTGGCTCGGCGCGGACTCCGGGTTCACCGGGCTGTGCATCGCCATCCTCGGCGGGGCGTTTACGCCGGGGGGGCCGGTGATCGGCTTTTCCATCGGCGCTGCGGCCCTGAAGGGCGGCGCAGGCGCCCCGCAGGTGATCGCCTACACCGTCGCCTGGGCGCTGTTTGCGGTGCAGCGGATGTTGATCTGGGAATTGCCGGTGATGCCGCAGCGGCTGGTCTGGCTGCGCCTCATGGCATCGCTGCCGCTGCCGTTCCTGGTGGTGGTGGCCGCCATGCTGCTCGGTCGGCCCTGACGATTTGTCATGGTTCCCATGTCTGGCCGCCGTCGCTTAGCCGGTGTTAGAGTCGAACCAATCAAAACAGCCCCGGGGGAAACGTCATGCCCAATTCGCGTCGAGACGTTCTGAAGCTTGGATGGGGAGGCCTGGTGGCGACTTCGTTCGCCGGTCAGGCCCGCGCCCAGGACGACTATCCGAACAAGCCGATCAAGGTGATCGTGGCGGCGGCGGCGGGCGGACCGACCGATCTTCCGGCCCGGCTGGCGTCGCAAATCCTGGCGCCCAAGTTCGGCCAGGCCGTGGTGGTCGAAAACCGGCCCGGCGCGGGCGGCGCGCTTGGCGCGCGTGTGGTCGCAACCTCGCCGCCGGACGGCTATACGCTGCTTGCCGGCAACACCAGCACGCTTGCGGTCATACCGGCGGTGTCGGCCAGCGCCGGTTACGATCCGGTCAAGGACTTCGTGCCGATCGTGCGGATTACGGAAGGCTTCCAGATCCTTGTGGTGCACCCGGATTCGCCCTGGAAGACGCTCAAGGAGTTCGTGGATGACGCCAAGGCCAATCCCGGCAAGATCAACTACGGCCACACCGGCGCGGGCGGCCTGCCGCATCTGGCCGGCGAGATATTCATGCTGCGCAGCGGCGCCAAGCTGACCGGAGTGTCTTACCGCAGCGGGGGCGAATCGGTGACCGCGGTGCTGAGCAAGGCGATCCAGGCGACTTTCGAGAACATCGCAATCGTTCGCACGCTGATCAGCGAGGGCAAGGTCAGGGCGCTGGGCGCGCAGAACAAGACCCGCACGGCGCTCCTGCCCAATCTGCCGACCATGGCCGAGGCGGGCGTGCCGGACTGCGAGGCCAACACCTTCTTCGGTCTCGCCGCTCCCGCCGGCACGCCGCCGGGCATCATTAAGAAGATCAGCGACGCAATGAACGAGGGCCTGGCGACGCCGGAAATGCAGAAAACCATCACCGGCCTCGGCAGCGAAGCCAAGCCCAATTCGCCCACGGAGTTCGCCGCCTACATCGCCGCGCAGAACAGGAAATGGATCGACGTCGGCAAGGCAGCGGGCGTGAAGGTGAATTGAGCCGCATGGTCACGAATGGCGTCAGACCGAACCGGCGAGGCTTTGCCGATTACATCGACGATCGGCCTGGCGACGGCGTGTTCCGGGTCGATCGCGCGATCTACAACGATCCGGACGTCCTGGAGGCCGAATACCGCAACATCTTCGAGGCCAACTGGGTCTTCCTCTGCCATGAAGCGCATGTCCGCAACCCCGGCGACTATTTCGCCACGCATATCGGGCGACAGCCGGTGTTCGTGGTGCGCAAGCCTGACGGCGGGCTCGGCTGCTATTTGAACGCCTGCGGCCATCGCGGGGCCACGCTCGTCACCGCGCGCACCGGTAACACCAAAGGCTTCGTCTGTCCCTATCACGGGTTCTGCTTCGATACCGCGGGCAAATGCACGGCCGTGTCCGCGCCCAAGACTGGCTGGACCGAAGCGCATTTCGATATGGCGGACTACGATCTGACCCCGGTCGCGCGGCTCGACAGCTACCGGGGGCTCGTTTTCGGCAGCCTTGCCGCCGACGTGCCGGAGTTGCGCGATCATCTCGGCGCGGCGACGGCGCTGATCGACATCTTCGTCGCTCCGGCCCCGCAGGAGCTGGAGATCGTTGCGGGCTTCAGCATCTACCAGACCGCGTGCAACTGGAAGATCATGCACGAGAACGGGCCGGATGCGTATCATGCGCCGGTGGTGCACAACAACTTCGCGCAAGCTGTCAATTTCCGCGAGAAGCGCGAGTCCCGCAGCGGTGTCGCCAGGACCGACACCGGCCGGCTTACCGGGCGCATCGAATCAGCGAGCTACGATCTCGGCAACGGCCACACCGCGTTCTGGCACAAGCGCCCCAATCCCGAGGCTTTCCCGATCTATGCGCAGAAGGCGGAGTTGGAAAAGCAGTTCACGCCCGGCCGGGTCGAGTGGATCCTGGGGCGCGGCCGTCACATGACGATCTTCCCCAATCTTCTGCTGAACGACCTCGCCAGCACGCATCTGCGCTGCTACCGGCCGTTGTCGGTCGATCGCATGGAAACGATGATCTGGTGTATCGCGCCGGCGGGCGAGCCGCCCGAATTGCGGGCGGCGCGACTGCGCAAGTTCGAGGACTTCTTCCTGCCGAGCGGCATGGCCACGCCCGACGACGTCGCGGTCGCCGAGTCGGCGCAGAAGGCGAGCTTCGCGTTCAACAGCAAGTGGACCAGCATGGGCCGCGGCATCGACTTCAAGATCGACGGCCCCGACGCCGCCGCGCGCGAGCTTGGCATGGCGCCGCGGGCCTCAAGCAACAGCTGGGACCACGAGATCGCGATGCAGGGCGTGTACCGGCGCTGGCTCCAGATGATGGAGCGCGGCGAGGAGCATCGCCGTGGCTGAACCCGTCTCGGCGGCGGCGGTCGCGGAATTCCTCTACCGCGAAGCCCGGCTGCTCGACAGCCGAAAATTCGGCGAATGGCTCGATCTGTTTTGCGAGGATGCCGTGTTCTGGGCGCCGGCCGTCGGCATGGACGGCGCGCACACCACGATCCCGGAATTGAGCCTGAATTTCATCTACATCGTCGGTCGCGCCGGGCTCGAGGCGCGGGTGTTCCGGGTCGAGAGCGGGGGATCGCTTGCGTCCAATCCGCTGCCGCAGACACGGCATCTGGTCACCAATGTTACGGTCGACAGCGACGGACCGGGGGAGGTGGCGGCCTTCGCCAACACCCAGGTCGTGGCGTTCTGCGAAGCGCGCGGCCAGCAGATCCTCAACGGCTCCTATGAATATGTTCTGCGCAAGGAGAACGGCCGGTTGCGCATCGCGCGCAAGAAAATCCTGCTGCTTGAATACGTGATCGACGGCTATTTCGATTTCTTCACGATCTGATGGCGCGGCCTGCGCGGAGGCCAACCAAAATAAGAAGACTTGGGAGTGCGCGAATGCAGAAAATTCCCGTCCTGATCGTCGGCGGCGGGCCGGTCGGCCTCGCTCTCGCGGGCGAGCTCGGCTGGCGCGGCGTGTCTTGCATGCTTGTCGAGCAGGGCGACGGCACCATCGTCACCCCCAAGATGAACGAGGTGAACGTCCGCACCATGGAGTTCTGCCGGCGCTGGGGCATCGCCGATCAGGTGCACAATTGCCCGTTTCCCCGCGATCACGCCCGCGACGCGGTCTTCGTGACGAGCTTGACCGGCTATGAGCTTGGCCGCATTGCGCGGCCGGCTGTTGCCGGCGCCAAGCCCGAGCCCTGGAGCCCGATGCGGCTGCAGACCTGCTCGCAGATGTGGTTCGACCCGATCCTTCGCGACTTCGCGCTGTCCTCGCCTTGCGTGACGTTGCGCCATCGCACGCGGCTTGAAAGCTTCGAGGACACCGGCGCGGGCGTTGCCGCCGAGATCGTCGATCTCGAAAGCGGCAGGCGTGAGCGCATCGACGCGGACTATCTGGTTGGCTGCGACGGGGCCACCAGCGCGATCCGCGGCCAGCTCGGTATCGAGCTCACCGGGCAGGGCGTGCTCGGCCACCCGCTGCATCTGTTCTTTCGCGCGCCGGATTTGCTGAAGCGATGCGGCAAGGCGGAGGGCACGTTTTTCCTCGCCATTGATCGCGACGGGCTGTGGGCCAACATCCGTGTCGTCGATCCGGTCAACGCCATGTGGCGCTTGATGGTGCTCGACAGCGACGGCCAGCAGACGCCGGAAAGCATCGACAAGGACGCGCTGATCCGCCGCGCGGTCGGCCGGCCGTTCGAGGTCGAATGGCTCAGCGCCAGCATCTGGACGCGGCGCAGCGTCGTCGCCGAGCGCTATTTCAAGGGCCGGGTGTTCCTCGCCGGCGACGCCGTGCATCAGCTTTCGCCGACCGGCGCGCTCGGCATGAACACCGGCATTGGCGACGTGGTCGATCTCGGCTGGAAGCTCGCGGCGGTGGCGCAGGGCTGGGGCGGCCCGAACCTGCTCGCGAGCTACGACATCGAGCGGCAGCCGATCGGGCAGCGGGCGATCGACAACACCGCGGGCTTTCATCTCGCGCACGGCCGGTTCGAGTCCGGCTTCTCCACGATCGAGGATGACAGCGACGAGGGCCGCGCCTTGCGCGCCCATCTCGGTCCGCAACTGGTGCGCCAGGTTGGGGCCATGTTCCGCACCATCGGATTGCAGCTCGGTTACCGCTACGAAAACTCACCGATCGTCGTGCCGGATGGCTCCGAGCCCACGCCGGACGATCCCGAGAATTTCGTCGCCTCTTCGCGACCGGGCTCGCGCGCGCCGCATGTCGCGCTCAAGGACGGCAGTTCGATGCTGGACCTTTACGGGCGCGGCTACATGCTGGTGCGGCTTGGCGCCGGCGCGCCCGATGGCGCGGAGATCGCAGGCGCCGCCGAAAAACGTGGCGTGCCGCTGCGGACGGTGACGATCGACGAACCCGAGGCGACGGCAATCTATGAGCGGAAGCTCGTGCTGGTGCGGCCCGACGGCCATGTGGCATGGCGCGGCGACACGCTACCATCCGATGCACTCGCGATGATCGACCGGGTGCGCGGCGCCTAATGCACTGCCGCGGCGTTGCGCGGCATGATCGCGCCGCGGTGGCGGACCTTCTCGCCCGCGAGCCTGTGCCCGGCGGCGGCGGCCGATCCCGGATTTTCGCCCGAGAGCCGCGCGGCGATATAGCCCGCATTGAAGCTGTCGCCGGCGGCGGTGGTATCGACCGGCTCGACGATCTCCGCGGGCGCGATGAACTCCTGGCGCCCGCCGGCCGAAACCAACGCGCTGTTCGGGCCGTTCTTCACCACGATCTCGCCGATGCCGAAGGCCTGCAGCCGTTCGACCGTCGCTTCCGGGCTCGGGTCGCCCCACAGCACCGCTTCGTCGTCGAAGGTCGGCAGCGCCACGTCGACGCGCTTGAGCGCCTCCATGAACACCGCGCGGGTGCGCGGCAGATCGCCCTTCCAGCCGTGCGGGCGGAAGTTGCCGTCGAAGGCGATCTTGGCGCCCTGCTGGCGCGCCATCTCGATAATGGCGAGCAGCCGGCCCAGTCCGGTGTTGGAATAGAGCGACAGCGTGATGCCGAAGAAGAAAACCAGCCGCGCGCCCAGCATGGCCTCGGCGATGCGATTCCAGTCGGGCAGCTCGAACAGCTCGCGCGCGGGCGCCTCGCCGCGCCAGTAGCGGAAGCGGCGCTCGCCCTTCTTGTCGGTCTCGATCATGTAGAGGCCGGGCAGCCGGCCGGGCACGCGCAGCATCAGGTCGGTCTTCACGCTTTCCGCCGCGGCCATCGCCACGATGCCGTCGGAGTAGGGTCGTCGCCCAGCGCCGTGGCATAGGCCACGTCGACGCCGGCGCGGGCGAGATAGACTGCGGTGTTGAAGGTGTCGCCGCCGCAGGCCGTGCTGAAACGTCCGTCGTTGCCGCGGGCCATCTCGATCATGACCTCGCCGATGGCGACCACGCGGGTTTTCGGATCGGTCATCCTGAGCTTCCGGCCCATATGTGCGGCAAACCCCATTCCCCAAGGCCAGAATGGCCGGGCCGCCGGGCCTTGGCAATGCAGGTCGCCGGCTACGCCCAGAAAAATACTCGCAATGTGAATGGCTTAGAGCATCTGGAAGACGTCGCTATGTTATACTATAACATCCGCCATGAGCGACCATGAGCATCACGGCCACCACCATCATCACCACCCGGGCCATCTGCATCCGCCGGCCTCCGTGAATCCGTCGATCCTGCGGCTGTCGGCGCTGCAGCGGCTCGGCATTGCCGCGGGGCTGATTGCTGTGCTTTGGGCGGCCGCGTTCTGGGCGATGCGGTGATCTGGCGATGACCGAGCAACTGAAATTCCGCAATCTGACCCTGGGCTACGACCGGCATCCGGCCGTGCATCATCTCGACGGCGCGGTGCGGACCGGCTCGCTGACCGCGGTGGTCGGCCCGAACGGGGCGGGTAAGTCCACGCTGTTCAAAGGCGTGGTGGGCGTGATCAAGCCGCTGGCCGGGCGGATCGAGCGCAACGGCGTGCGGCCGCAGGACATCGCTTACCTGCCGCAGGTCGCCGAGATCGACCGCAGCTTCCCGATCAGCGTCTACGACATGGTGGCGATGGGCCTGTGGCGCGGCAAAGGCCTGTTCGGCGGGATCGGCGCGAAGGACCGCGACACGGTGGAAGGCGCGCTCGCCGCCGTCGGGCTCACCGGCTTCGAGCAGCGCCCGATCGGCACGCTTTCCGGCGGGCAGATGCAGCGCATGCTGTTCGCGCGCCTGCTGCTGCAGGACGCACGCGTGATCGTGCTCGACGAGCCGTTCAATGCGATCGACACCAAGACCTGCGCCGATCTCTTGCTGCTGGTCCGGCGCTGGCATTCGGAACAGCGCACGGTGCTGGCGGCGATGCACGATATGGAATTGGTGAAGGCGAACTTCCCCGAATCCCTGCTGCTCGCCCGCGAGCCGGTGGCCTGGGGCGCGACCGCCGACGTGCTGACGCCGGAGAACATGCTGAAAGCACGACGGATGTGCGAGGCGTTCGACGAGCAGGCGCAGGCCTGCGTGGTGGCGGCGTGATGCTTCTTTCTTCTCCCTCTCCCGCTTGCGGGGGAGGGTCGGGGAGGGGGTGCGACACGATGATGATTTCCCCCTCCCGACGAGCTTCGCTCGTCGACCTCCCCCGCAAGCGGGGGCGGTAAAGGAAGTAAGATGCTCTACGACACTCTCATCGCCCCGGTCGCCGAGTTCGAATTCATGCGCCGCGCGCTGGTCGGCACGTTCGCGCTGGCGCTGGGCGCGCCGCCGATCGGCGTGTTCCTGATGCTGCGGCGCATGAGCCTGATCGGCGACGCCATGGCGCATGCCATCCTGCCGGGCGCGGCGATCGGATTCATGATCGCGGGGCTGAGCCTGTTCGCGATGGCGGGTGGGGGCCTAATCGCGGGCCTCATCGTCGCGCTGGGCGCAGGGCTGATTTCGCGCTCGACGCAGATCAAGGAGGACGCTTCGCTCGCGGCGTTCTTTCTGATTTCGCTCGCGCTCGGCGTCACCATCGTTTCGGTCAAGGGCAGCAACGTCGATCTGCTGCATTTCCTGTTCGGGTCGGTGCTGGCGATGGACGATCCGACGCTGATGCTGATCGTCGGCATCGCCAGCGTCTCGCTCGTGGCCCTTGCGCTGATCTGGCGGCCGCTGGTTCTCGAATGCGTCGATCCGGGCTTCCTGCGCTCGGTGAGCCGCGCCGGGGGGCCTGCGCATATCGCCTTCCTCGCGCTGGTGGTGATGAACCTCGTCGGCGGCTTCCAGGCGCTCGGCACCTTGCTCGCGGTCGGCATCATGATGCTGCCGGCGGTGATCTCGCGATTCTGGGCGCGTGACATCACCGGCATGATCGGGGTGGCCATCGGCAGCGCCGCAGTGTCGGGCTATGCGGGGTTGCTCGTGTCCTATCACCTCAACCTGCCTTCGGGCCCCGGCATTGTCCTGGTGGCCGGCGCGCTCTATGCGGTCTCCGTCGTGGCCGGGCCGGCCGGCGGGCTGATCTGGCTGGCGCTGCCGCAGCGCCATCTGGAGGCGTGAGCGTCATGTTGAACCGCCGCCATCTTGTCCTGGGATTTGTCGCGGCGCTGTGCGCCACACCCGCGCTCGCTCAGGAAAAAATCAACGTGGTCGCTACCTTCTCGATTCTCGGCGATCTGGTGAAGAACATCGGCGGCGACCGGGTCGTGGTCGCCACGCTGGTCGGGCCGAACGGCAACGCCCACATGTTCTCGCCGACGCCGGCCGACGCGAGAAAGCTCGGCGCGGCGAAGGTGGTGTTCGTCAACGGGCTGGGCTTCGAGGGCTGGATGACGCGGCTGGTCAAAGCGTCGGGCACCAAGGCTCCGACCGTTGTCGCCAGCGCCGGCATCAAGACGCAAAAGATGGAGGACGATCATCACCCCGGCCGGATGGTGACCGACCCTCACGCCTGGCAGTCGATCGCCAACGTCAAGGTCTATGTCGCCAACATTCGGGACGGCCTGCGCGCCGCCGATCCGGCCGGCGCGAGCGTCTACGACGCCAATGCCAGGGATTACCTCGGTAAGCTCGACGCGCTGGAGCAGGAGGTGAGGGCGGCGCTCGAAAAAATTCCCGCTGCCCGCCGCAAGGTCATCACCACCCACGACGCTTTCGGCTATTTCGCCTCGGCCTACGGCATGGAGTTCATCGCGCCGGCGGGAGTCTCCGCCGATTCCGAGCCCTCGGCCAAAGACGTGGCCAGGATCATTGCGCAGGTGAAGCGGCAGAAGATCCCGGCGGTGTTCATGGAGAACATTTCGGACCCGCGGCTGATGCAGCAGATCGCCCGCGAGACCGGCGCGAAAATCGGCGGCACGCTCTATTCGGACGCGCTGTCGGATGCGAGCGGGCCCGCCGCCAGCGCCATCGACATGATGCGCAGCAACGTCCGCGAGCTGAGCAAGGCGCTCGCGCCCTAGTTCTTCACCATCCCGAGCGCGGTGAGCAGCCTCCGCTTGTCATCGACATCCTTGTTCACGTTCGCCACAAATCCTGCGGTGTCGGCAAAATAGTCGCTTGGCTGAAACGTGTTCTTGACGATGCGCTGGAACGGCTCGCTGTCCGTAACCGCGATGCAGGCGGCTTCGAGCCTTTTTCTGATGTCCAAGGGCAGGCCGGCCGGTGCCAGCAATCCGCCGATGCTGAGCGGTGCGATATCGAAGCCTTGCTCCTTCACCGTCGGCACGTCGAGGATCGACGGGTTGCGCTTCTCGGCGAACAGGCCGGGCATGACCAGCCCGCTGTTGGCCGCGGCGGTCAGCGGCGCCACCGCGAAATCGATCTGGCCCGCGGCGGTCATCTGGATCGTCTCGGGTGGTCCGCGGAACGGCACATGATTGAATTGCGCCTTGGTAATTTGTGAGAGTTCGGCGATCGCCAGGTAGGGGATCGTGCCGACGCCGGGCGTGCCGTAGTTAAGGCCGCCTGGCTTCGCCCTGGTCGCCGCGATCAGGTCGGCTACGGTCTTGTAGGTGTTCGGCCGCACCACGATCACCTGGTCGTTCTTGAAGGTCTGGCAGATCGGGTCGAACGATTTGTGGGTGTAGCTGGTCTGTCGCTCGGTCATAGGCTGGACGGTCATCGCATAAACCGCCGTGTGGACCAACGTGTAGCCGTCAGGCTTGGCCCGCGCCGCCTCCGCCGTGCCGAGCATGCCGCCGGCGCCCACCTTGTTCAGCACGACGATGCGCTGGCCGAGCGAGGACGACATGCCATCGGCCAAGACCCGGCCCAGAATATCCGCCGACGAGCCGGGCGTTGCAGGCACCACCATCTCGATGATGCGGTCCGGATAGGTCTGCGCGGCCGCGCTCCCGGCAAGCCCGAAAGTCGCGGCCGTGATCGCTCCGATGATGGTCCGGCGTCTGGTCATCGCATTCTCCCTTTAGTTTGTTGGCCCGACGATAGCGGAGGCGGCTTTGGGCTCCTAGCCCCGGCGGGCTGAGGCAGGGCGTCGTGCAAGGACGATCGGGAGCCGATCAAGAGGGTTTTTGCGAAGGCCGGGATCGCCTATATACCCCTCTCAGTGGAGGTTCCCCTTATGTCGTCCGATCAGGTTTCGTCCGAAAAGCTCCCCGTCACCGTGCTGACCGGCTATCTCGGCGCCGGCAAGACCACCTTGCTCAACCGCATCCTGTCCGAGCCGCACGGCAAGAAATACGCCGTGATTGTCAACGAATTCGGCGAAATCGGCATCGACAACGAACTGGTGGTCGGCGCCGACGAGGAAGTGTTCGAGATGAACAACGGCTGCATCTGCTGCACCGTGCGCGGCGACCTGATCCGCATCATCGAGGGGCTGATGCGGCGCAAGGGCAAGTTCGACGCCATCATCGTTGAGACCACGGGCCTCGCCGACCCGGCACCGGTGGCGCAGACCTTCTTCGTCGACGAGAACGTCGGCCGCAAGACCCGGCTCGACGCGGTGGTGACCGTGGCCGACGCCAAATGGCTCAAGGACCGGCTCAAGGACGCGCCCGAGGCGAAGAACCAGATCGCCTTCGCCGACGTCATCCTGCTCAACAAGATCGATCGGGTGACGCCCGCCGAACTGCGCGAGGTCGAGGCCCGCATCCGCGCCATCAACCCCTACGCCAAGCTGCACAAGACCGAGCGGTCGCAGATCGCGCTCAGCGAAATTCTCGGGCGCAATGCCTTCGATCTCGACCGCATTCTCGACATCGAGCCGGAGTTCCTGAACACCGGCGATGGTCATGATCATGACCACGATCATGGCCATGACCACGGGCACGACCATCATCACGACCACGGCGGGCTCAAGCACTACCACGACGAGGACATGCAGTCGGTGTCGCTGAACACCGACAAGCCGCTCAGCCCCGACAAGTTCTTCCCCTGGGTCCAGAAACTCGTCGCCGAGGACGGCCCGGCCATTCTGCGCTGCAAGGGCATCCTCAACTTCAAGGACGACCCTGACCGCTTCGTATTCCAGGGCGTGCACATGATCCTCGACGGCGACCACCAGCGAGCCTGGAAGGACGGCGAGAAGCGTAACTCCCGCCTCGTGTTCATCGGCCGCAATCTGCCGGAAGAGAAAATACGGTCGGGCTTCGAGACTTGCGTGGCGTGATCGACCGCCGTGGCTGACACTCCGACCAACGCCGCCCCCAACACCCCATCCGTCGTCGAGCGCACCCGCGCCATTGCCGCGGGCGCGCCGGTGGTGGCCGCGCATTTTCTTGGCCGCACGGCGGCGCTGGTGCTTGGCGAGGAGGCGGTGCTGCTCGTCCCCGACAAGGGCGACGAACAGCGAATCGCGCTTCACGGCGGCGGCATTCTCTCGGCCGCGACGGACGGCATTACCGTCGTCACGGGCGGTGACGACGGCAAGGTTTTCTCGACCGACGCCAAGGGTGAACGGCGTCTGGTCGCGACGGACTCAAAGCGCCGCTGGATCGATCAGGTCGCCGCCGGCTCCGACGGTATGGTGGCCTGGTCGGCGGGCAAGACCGCCTTCGTGCAATCGGGCAAGGGCGAGCCGAAGTCGCTCGATGTGCCGTCCACCGTCGGCGGGCTTGCCTTCGCGCCAAAAGGCGTGCGGCTCGCCGTCGCGCACTACAACGGCGTGACGCTCTGGTTTCCAAACGCGCAGGCTGCGCCGGAGGTGCTGGAGTGGAAGGGCTCGCACCACCACGTCGCCTTCAGCGCGAACGGGCAGTTCCTGGTGACCGCCATGCAGGAGCCGACGCTGCACGGCTGGCGCGTCGTCGATGCCAAGCACATGCGGATGTCCGGCTATTCCGCCCGCGTGCGCTCGTTCGGATGGACGGTCGGCGGCAAGTGGCTCGCGACATCGGGCTCCGAGCAGCTCGTGCTCTGGCCGTTCCAGGGCAAGGACGGGCCGATGGGCAAGCAGCCGAAGATGTTCGCGGCCTTCGCGGTGCGCGTCACCGCCGTCGCCTGCCATCCGAAGCAGGAGGTGGTGGCGGTCGGCTACGCCGACGGCACCGTGCTGCTGGTGCGGATCGACGACGGCGCCGAGGTGCTGGGCAAGAAGCCTGGCGCGGGGCCCGTCGCCGCGCTCGGCTGGGACTCGGCCGGCACGCTGCTGGCGTTCGGCACCGAAGCCGGCGAGGCGGGGGTAATCGATCTCGGCTGAAGGCGGTTACCGCACCAGCACGTTCCTGAACTGCCAGGGGTCACTCGTGTCGATGTTTTCGGGGAAGAGGCCCGGACGGCCCGCAAGCGGCGTCCAGTCGGTGTAGAACCCCTTTACGGGGCCGAGATAGGGCCGCTGGATTTCCAGCAGGCGATGGAAGTCGATCTCGTCCGCCTCGACGATGCCCTCGTTCGGATGTTCCAGCGCCCAGACCATGCCGCCGAGTACGGCGGAGGTCACCTGCAGGCCCGTTGCGTTCTGGTAAGGCGCGAGTGCGCGCGTCTCCTCGATGGAGAGCTGCGAGCCGAACCAGTAGGCATTCTTGCCATGGCCGTAGAGCAGCACACCGAGTTCGTCGATGCCGTCGACGATTTCGTTCTCGTCGAGGATATGGTGCTTCTCCTGCATCTTGCCGGAACCGAACGTCTCGTGCAGCGAAAGCACCGCGTCGTCTGCCGGATGATAGGCATAGTGGCAGGTCGGCCGGTAGATCACCGCGCCCGATGCGTCGCGCGCCGTGAAATAATCGGAAATCGAAATCGATTCGTTGTGAGTGACGAGGAAGCCGTATTGCGCGCCGCGCGTCGGGCACCAGGTGCGCACGCGCGTGTTTGCGCCGGGCTGCATCAGGTATATTCCCGCGCCGCTGCCGGTCTCATGGGTATGCGCGTTCGCCGGCATCCACTTCTCGTGGGTGCCCCAGCCGAGTTCGGCCGGCTGCATGCCTTCCGACAGGAAACCCTCGACCGACCATGTGTTGACGAAAACCTCCGGCGGCTTCGGCGACTTGGATCGCTGCGTGTCGCGCTCGGCGATGTGGATGCCCTTGACGCCGGCCTGCCGCATCAGGTCCGCCCATTCGGCCTTGGTTTTCGGCTCGGGCACGTTGAGCTTCAGGTCCGC
>CAMAWG010000064.1 GCA_945861855.1 Rhodoplanes serenus | reverse complement strand
CAGCTAGGGACGCCGAAGATTTGAAATGCGAGAGGGCCAGGCATTGCCTGGCCCTTTTGTTTATCCCGAAAGCCTTGCCGCCCCGCCGGGCGACGGCGCCAGCACCGGCTCGAGCGCCGGCACCAGACGGCGCTTCTCGCGCTTGGCCGGTATGGCGCGATAGACCTGCTTGGTCGCTTCGACGATATGCACGCCGGCGAACGGCGCCGAGATGGTCGCGCCCGCGCGCTCCCAGGCCGCCGCCGAGCGCAGGAACCAGCCGCGCTGAATCGGCGGCACATACAGCGCCTCGCTCCAAGCCACCGGCGTGAACCAGGCGTCGCGCAGAAGATGGGTGATCTGCGGGCGCGAATAGGGCCGGCCATTGCCGAACGGCGTCGTATCCATGCGCGCCCACAAGCCCCGCCGGTTCGGCACCACCGCGAGCAATTGCCCGCCGGCGGCCATCACCCGCCAGATCTCGCGCAGCAGCGCGGTCGCGTCCTGCGACATTTCCAGCGCATGCACCAGCAGCACGCGATCGACCGCCGCGTCCGGCAGCGGCAGTTCCAGCTCATCGACCAGGGCCGAGAGGGCCGGCCGTGTGGTCGGCCATTTCACCACGCCCTGGGCCGCCGGCATGAAGGCCAGGCAGCGTTCGGCCTCCTCGCGGAACAGCCCAAGGTAGGGCGTGGCATAGCCGACGCCCAGGACGCGCTGTCCGCTCGTGTCGGCCCAGCGCCTGCGGATGCCACGGCCGACGAAATGCCGCGCCACGGAGCCGAGCCGCTGGCCGTAGAAATTGCGCAGATCGACGACATCGATGGACATGGCGGATTGTACCATGAACGCCGGGCGGGTTCGGGCGTTCAATGCCACGGGTTAACCATGCTACGGTCCGGCCCGGATCTCATGAGGACGACAGATGCCGGCTGAAACAAAACTGTTCCGCTGCCTGAAGGACAATTATGGCGTGCTCATCCACGACAGCACGAGCGGCGCCACCGCCGCGATCGACGCGCCTGAGGCCGCGCCGGTGGAAGCCGCACTCAAGGCCGCCGGATGGACGCTCACCGACATCCTGGTGACCCATCACCACGCCGACCACACCGACGGCATCGCCGAGTTGAAGAAGAAATACAATTGCCGCGTGGTGGCGCCGAAGGCCGAGGCCGGCAAGATCCCGATGGTCGACCGGACCGTGAGCGAGGGCGACAAGGTCAGCGTCGGAGCATTGACCGCGAACGTGATCGAGACCCCAGGCCACACTGCGGGTCATATCACCTACTGGTTTCACGGCGACAAGCTCGCCTTCGCCGGCGACACGCTGTTCTCGATCGGCTGCGGCCGCGTGATCGAAGGCACGCCGGAGATGATGTGGGCGTCGCTGAAGAAGCTCCGCGACCTGCCCGGCGATACGCAGGTCTATTGCGGCCACGAATATACGCTGGCGAACATCAAGTTCGCGCTGACCATCGAGCCGGACAACGCGGCACTCAAGGCGCGCGCGGCGGAAGCCGCGAAGCAGATCGCCGATGGGATATGGACCGTCCCGACCACGATCGACGAGGAGAAGGCGGCGAACCCGTTCCTGCGCGCCGACGTGCCTTCGGTCGCCGCCGCGGTCGGTCTCGCCGGCAAGCCCGCCGCCGAGGTGTTCGCCGAGGTCCGGGCGAGGAAGAATAAGTTTTGAGGCCCGTGTCCCGGGCGCAGCGCAGCACAAGCGAAGCGCAGTGATGCGCTGCAGACCCGGGACCCCGGTTGTTCAAAGTCACCACCGATGGCGGAGTTCTTCGTATACATCCTCGCCAGCCGCTATCGCGGGACGATGTATGTCGGCGTAACGAACGACCTCAGCCGTCGCGTTGGTGAGCACAAGTCAGGCGCGGTGCCTGGGTTCACCAAACGCTATAAGATCAATCAACTCGTCTACTGCGAACCATATACATCGATTTTGGAAGCGCGGGCACGAGAACGTGTTCTGAAACGCTGGCGCCGCGACTGGAAATTTGAATTGATCGAGGCCCAGAATCCAAACTGGCGCGATCTGACACCGCAAATTATCCAGATACCAAGTTAACCGGGGTCCCGCATCTGCGGTGCACCGCCATAGGCCGCCTTCGGCGGCCGCAAGCACGCCGACGCTACGCGTCGGCTATGGCGCTGCACCGCGTGCGGGACAAGAAAGATGACTCAATCCTTCGCGCGCTCGACGTAGGAGCCGTCCTCGGTCATCACCACGACGCGGGTGCCGGGGCCAATGAACGGCGGGATGTTGGTGCGCACGCCGTTCGACAGCGTGGCGGGCTTGTAGGACGACGACGCGGTCTGCCCCTTGGTGGCCGGCTCGGTGTCCGCGATCTCCAGGACCACCTTCTGCGGCAGCACGATCGCCACCGCGTTGCCCTCGTGCACGCTCAGCATCACCTTCATTTCCGGCTGCAGATAGGCGGCCTGGTCGCCGATGAGATCGGCCTGAAGGGTGATCTGGTCGTAGTTTTCCGAGTTCATGAAGTGAAAGCCCTCGGCGTCGTTGTAGAGGAACGTGTGCTCGCGATCCTCGACCAGGGCGCGCTCGACCTGCTCGGTGGTCTTGTAGCGGTGCTGCGTCTTCACCCCGTCGCTGATCCGGCGCATGTCGACCTGGGTGGTCGGCGTGCCCTTGCCGGGATGGAAGCTCTCTGCATTCATGACGACGTAGAGCTTGCCGTCGATATCCAGGACGTTGCCCTTACGAAGCGAGCTGGCGATGACCTTCAAGGTGATATTCCTCTTGTTTGACTGCCGGGGCTTCAGGTGCCATGCCCCGCGATTTCGGGCCGAACCATACTCAACTTGGCCCGGTTCGCCAGCATTTTTCGCACCCCACATTTTTCGCGCCCCAGGAGAACGCATTATGAGGACGATGTGACCGACCCCTCCCCCTGGTGGGACCGCGAGACCTACGTCGACCGGCGGCCGTTCCTGCTGGCGCGCGGCCGCATCCTTTCGGCGCTGCGGGAGTGGTTCCGCCGGCGCGGATTCCTGGAGGTCGAGACGCCAGCGCTGCAGGTGTCGCCGGGCAACGAAATCCACCTGCATGCCTTCGCAACCGAACTGACCGGCCCCAGCGGCACCCGCTCGCCGCTGTACCTGCACACCTCGCCGGAGTTCGCCTGCAAGAAGCTCCTGGCCGCGGGAGAGCCACGGATTTTCAGCTTCGCCCGGGTGTTCCGCAATCGCGAGCGCGGGCCGCTGCACCATCCCGAATTCACCATGCTGGAGTGGTACCGGACCAACGAGCCCTACGAGGCGCTGATGGAGGATTGCGCGGCGATCCTGGTCGAAGCCGCCAAGGCGGCCGGCTGCCTGCAACTGCAATGGAAGGGCCATGCCGCCGACCCCTATGCCGCTCCCGATCGGCGGAGCGTCGCCGATGCGTTCACGGAGTTTGCAGGCATCGATCTGCTGGCAACGCTCGACGGCGACGAGGGCAACCGCGACAGGCTCGCCGCCGCGGCGCGGGCGGCGGGCATCCAGGTGGCGGACGACGACAACTGGTCCGACGTGTTCAGCCGCGTGCTGGTCGGGCGGATCGAGCCGCGAATGGGGCTTGGCCGGGCGGCGCTGCTCGATCGCTATCCGTTGCCCGAGGCGGCCTGGGCGCAGCGCGCCGACGACCCGCGGCTGGCGCAGCGTTTCGAGCTCTATGCCTGCGGGGTCGAGCTTGCCAACGGATTTTCGGAAATCACCGACCCGGCCGAGCAACGCCATCGCTTCGAGGCGGCGATGGCCGAGCGGCAGCGCCGCTATGGCGAGCAATACCCGATCGACGACGATTTCCTGAAGGCGCTGGCCGCGATGCCGCCCGCCAGCGGGATTGCGCTCGGCTTCGACCGGCTGGCGATGCTGACGACCGGCGCCACGCGGATCGAGCAGGTGCTATGGGCGCCGGTGGCCGGCGACGACCGGTAAGTTCGCCGCATTGACGCTCGCGATTGACGCGCACTAGGGTGCGAGATCAATTCGAGGGAGAACGCCATGAAAATCCGAACGCTGATCGCTGGTGCCGTCGCGGCAGCCTGTCTCGCGCATCCCGCCTTCTCGCAAACCTATCCCGCGCAGAACATCACCGTCATCGTCGCCTTCCCGGCCGGCGGCCTGGCCGACCTCATCGGGCGGCTGGTTTCGACCAAGCTTGAAGCCCGCCTCAAGCAAAGCGTGGTGGTGGAAAACCGCGGCGGCGCCGGCGGCAATCTCGCGGCCAAGGCCGTGACCGGTTCCGCGCCGGACGGCTACACGCTGCTGGCGACGACTTCGGGTCTCGCCGCCAACATGACCGCCTCGAAGAACAGAGGCTTCGAGCAGAGCGACATCCGGCCGGTCGCCATCGTCGCCATCAGCCCCGACGTGATCGCCGTTCATCCGAGCAATCCGGCGAAGAACCTGAAGGAGTTCATCGCCAACGCCAAGGAGAAGAGCTTCACCTATGGCAGCGCCGGCGCCGGCACCGGCCCGCAAATCGGCGCGGAGTATTTCTTCAGGGAGGTCGCCAAGGTGAAATACGTCCACGTGCCGTTCCAGGGCGGCGCGCCGGCGATCACCGCGACGCTCGGCAATCACGTCGATGCGCTGGTGCTGACGCTGCCGCCATCGACCCCGCATATCCGCAGCGGCGCGCTGCGCGGTCTCGGCGTGGCGAGCGACAAGCGCAACAAGGCTATTCCCGACGTGCCGACCTACGGCGAGATGGGATACCCGAACGTCTATTCCGGATCCTGGGTCGGTTTCTTCGCACCGGCCAAGACCCCCGACGCCGTGGTGGAAAAGCTCAACGCCGAGATCAACGCCGTGATGAAGGAGCCGGACTCGCTCGACAGGCTCGCCAAGGCCGGCTTCGACCCGGTGGTGAAGAACGTCGCCGAGGCGAACGCCTACTTTAAGAGCGAGGTGGAAAGCTGGGGCAAGATGGTCAAAGCCATCGGCTTTTCGAACTGACGGCATCCCAGCAGCGTCATGGCCGGGCTTGGCCCGGCCATCCACGTCTTCCTTCATATTTTTAGGTAGCCTAAGACGTGGATGCCCGGCACAAGGCCGGGCATGACGAACTTTGGGTCACTGCCATGAACGTCGCCCCGAAAACACTCCGCCATCTGTCCGATCTTGAAGCGGCGGGCCTTGCGCCCGCTGAAAAGCGCGCCGCGCTGGAAAAGGTCGCAGCCCAATACGCCATAGCCATCACGCCGGCGATGGCGGAGCTGATCGACCTCGCCGATCCGCACGATCCGATCGCGCGCCAGTTCGTGCCCGATGCGGCCGAGCTCGAGGTTCGGGCGGAGGAGCGCGCCGATCCGATCGGCGATCGCGCGCACAGCCCGGTGGAGGGGATCGTCCACCGCTATCCCGACCGCGTGCTGCTCAAGCTCACGCATGTCTGCGCGGTCTATTGCCGCTTCTGCTTCCGGCGTGAGATGATCGGCCCCGCCGCTACGCCGCTGACCGCAAAACAACTCGACGCCGCGCTCGGCTACATCGCGACGCATCCGGAAATCTGGGAGGTCGTGCTGACCGGCGGCGACCCGCTGGTGCTGTCGGCGCGGCGGCTCAGGCAGGTGGTGTCGCGCCTCGCGGCCATCGCGCACGTCAAGGTGATCCGCGTGCACACGCGCGTGCCGGCCGCCGATCCCGCGCGTGTCACACCGGAGCTTATCCGCGCGCTCAAGGCCAAAGGCAAGGCGACCTACGTTGTGCTGCACGCCAACCATGCTCGCGAGCTGACCGACGCGGCGCGCGAAGCCTGCGCGCGCCTGATCGACGCCGGCATCCCGATGCTCGCCCAATCGGTGCTGCTCGCGGGCGTCAACGACGATCCGCAGGCGCTCGGCGCGCTGATGCGCGCGCTGGTCGAATGCCGCATCAAACCCTACTACCTGCACCACGGCGACCTCGCGCCGGGCACCTCGCACCTGCGCACCTCGATCGGGCGCGGCCAGGAGCTGATGCGGGCGCTGCACGGCCGCCTGTCCGGCCTGTGCCAGCCGACCTACGTGCTCGACATTCCCGGCGGCCACGGCAAGTCGCCGATCGGCCCGAACTATCTGACGTGCGACGGCGAAGGCCGCATGGAGGTCGAGGACTTCAACGGGGGACTGCATTGCTATCCACCGACGGCGTGATCGCGCGGCTCGATCTCAAGCCGCATCCCGAAGGCGGGCATTTCCACGAGACCTTCGAGTGGACGCTGTGCGGATGCACGGTGGCGCCGGGCTTCGAATTCACCGGCTTCGAACTGGTCCCGCCGGATTGGGAACCGGGCTAGGTGAAATACTGCCCGCCGTTGGCCGTGAGCGTCGAGCCGGTGATCAGGCCGGCGTCGTCGGAGGCCAGGAACACCACGCAGCGCGCGATCTCTTCGGGCTCGCCCAGGCGGCCGATCGGAATGAGCGGCAGTATGCTCTTTTCCAGCACGTCCTTCGGCACCGCCTGCACCATCTCGGTGTTGATATAGCCGGGGCAGATCGCGTTGACGGTGATGCCGGATCGCGCGCCCTCCTGGGCCAGCGCCTTGGTGAAGCCGATCTCGCCGGCCTTGGCAGCGGAGTAGTTGGTCTGGCCGAACTGGCCCTTCTGGCCGTTGATCGACGAGATGTTGACGATGCGGCCGAACTTGCGCTCGCGCATGCCCTCGATCACCTGCCGGGTCATGTTGAACAGCGAGCCGAGATTGGTGTTGATCACCGCGGTCCATTGCTCGGGCTTCATCCGGTGCAATTGGGAGTCGCGGGTGATGCCGGCGTTGTTGATCAGCACCTCGACCGGACCGAGATCGGCCTCGACCTGCTTGATGCCGGCCGCGCAGGCCTCGAACGACGAGACGTCCCACTTGTAGACGCCGATGCCGGTCTCGGCCTTGAACTTCTGCGCCGCCTCGTCGTTGCCGACGTAATTGGCCGCGACCTTGTAGCCGGCCGCCTTCAGCGCCCTCGATATCGCCGCGCCGATCCCGCGCGTGCCGCCTGTCACCACCGCAACGCGAGCCATGAGCCTCTCCCAGATTTTCTTATCCCCTCGGCATCGCAGCTTAAAGACGGCAACGGAAAAGGGCCACGGAATTTCTCCGTGGCCCTTCGATCGCTTCGGTGGCTACGGCCAAGGCGCCCCCGCGCCGCTCACTTGCCGCATTTCGCCCGAACGGCGGTGACCACCCCGTCCCGATTGTCGAAACCGAGCGCCATCGCGGCCTTGAGGGTTCGCTTCGCGGCAGCGCAACCGGACGAGTTCGGACCGTTCTCGCTGCCGCTGCCGCTATTGCTCTCGCCTGCGGTGCGCGTGCGCTTGGTTGTCGCCTTGCGGCGCTCACGGCCCCGGCTGGGCTCGGTTGGCGACAAGGTTCGGCTCGCTGTTGCCGGAGGAACGACCGCCACGGCGGGCGCCGGCGGTGGCGGAGGGGTTGCGGCCGCCAACAGCTTGGCGCGCTGGGCTCGCGCGAGATTGGCGTAGAATCCCGTCGTGTGCGTGCGCAGGAATTCGTCCCAGACCGCGGCCGTGCCGATTCGCGCGGCCAACTCGTAATCGCGCCACGCCTCCGCGCCGGTCGCCGTGGCGGCCGGCGCCTGGGTTGGAGCCGCGGCCTGATCGTTGCCGGTGGGGGCGCCGCGCACCAGCGCGATCGTGCCGCCGCCGAGCGAGCCATAAACGAAGGGCTCCTGCCTGTTGTCGGTGCTTTTGAGCACGTCGTCGCGGACGTTGCCAAATGCGATCCGCAGGTCGAGGCCGGGTACCGCAATGTGCTTCACCAGGGCGGCCGTGAAGGGACTGTTGGCGCCACCTCCGTCGGACGCCGTCGAGCCTGCCCGGGCGGCAAATGCGACCAGCGTGTCGGACGTGGTCGGCTCGACCTTGGCGAGGCCGCTGCCGACCGCGCGTGTCAGCATGGTGCGCTTCATGGTGCGGGTGAACGGATTGTCCCGGCAGGCATCGAGGATCACCAGCCGCAGCCGGCGGGCGGGCTCGATCATCTTCAAAACGCGGTCGAGCGCGATGGCCTCGTCCTCGACGTCGATGTCGCGCTGGAGCTTGGCGTCGGTCGGAATGAGGAAATTGGTGCCGTCCACCTCGATGCCATGGCCCGCAAAGTACACGACCGCGATGTCCGCGCCGCGCGCCTGGTCGGAAAAGTTGCGAATGACACGGCGCATCTCGACGTTGCCGAGATCGGTGTGCGTCTCGACCACGGTGAAGCCGGCGGTCTCCAGCATAACGCTGACGGCGATGACGTCGTTCGGCGGATTGATCAGCTTCTGCGCGTTGACGTAGCCGGCGTTGCCGATGACCAGGGCCACGCGCTTTTCAGCGAAGGCTTCGGTGCCAGCCCCGAATCCCAACACGCCGCCGATCAAGGCCACGATCGCTGCTGCGCGCATCGCACCCCCCTCAATTGCCTATCAACCAGGACGGGCATTATAGCCCACCGGCGCCCGCGGGCTCAAAGGGAAGTATGGCGCGATGCACCGCGCAAACGGGCCCGGCCGATGGCCGGGCCGCGCGCACTCAACTCCGAATGGCGGGTTTTGGCGGCCTAACCGGCTCCACGCACGCTTCTGCCCGGTGCGTGCTCGCGCGGCCCTAGCCGCGCTCCACGCACATGGCGATGCCCATGCCGCCGCCGATGCAGAGCGTGGCGAGACCCTTCTTGGAATTGCGCTTGCCCATCTCGTAGAGCAGCGTGGTCAGCACGCGCGCGCCCGACGCACCGATCGGATGGCCGATGGCGATGGCGCCGCCGTTGACGTTGACCTTGGACGTGTCCCAGCCGAGGTCCTTGTTGACCGCACAGGCCTGCGCCGCGAAGGCCTCGTTGGCCTCGACCAGATCGAGATCCTCGACCTTCCAGCCGGCCTTCTGCAGCGCCGCGCGCGAGGCCGGGATCGGGCCGGTGCCCATGATCGCCGGATCGACGCCGGCATGCGCCCAGGACACGATGCGGGCGAGCGGCGTCTTGCCGAGCTTGGCCGCTTCGCTCGCCTTCATCAGCACCACCACCGCCGCGCCGTCGTTGATACCCGATGCGTTGGCCGCGGTCACGGTGCCTTCCTTGTCGAACGCCGGCCGCAACTTGGAAATCGCATCCAGCGTGACGCCGGCCTTCGGATATTCGTCGGTGTCCACCACGGTGTCGCCCTTGCGAGTCTTGATCGTCACCGCCGCGATCTCGTCCTTGAATTTTCCTGCCTTCATCGCGGCCTCGGCCTTGTTCTGCGACTTGACCGCGAACTCGTCCTGCTGCGCGCGGGTGATCTGCCACTTCTTGGCGACGTTCTCGGCGGTCGTGCCCATGTGATAGCCGTTGAAGGCGTCCCACAGGCCGTCCTTGATCATGGTGTCGACGAACTCGAAATTGCCCATCTTCACGCCGTTGCGCAGATGCTGGCAGTGCGGCGCCTGGCTCATCGATTCCTGGCCGCCCGCCACCACGATGTCGCTGTCGCCGTTGAGGATCGCCTGGTAGCCGAGCGCCACCGCCCGCAGGCCCGAGCCGCAGAGCTGGTTCACGCCCCACGCGGGGCTCTCGACCGGGATGCCGGCGCCGATCGACGCCTGGCGGGCCGGGTTCTGGCCCTGACCGGCGGTCAGGATCTGACCCATGATGACCTCGGAAACGCGACCGCCCTCGACGCCGGCGCGCTTCAGCGCCTCCTGGATCGCAACCTTGCCCAGTTCATGCGCCGGAAGGCCGGAAAGCGCGCCGTTGAAGGCGCCGACCGGCGTGCGGGCCGCGCTCACGATGACGATGTCGTCTTTCATCTGAAATACTCCGTTCCCCTTGGGCCTTGCCCTTTTCGATAGCCGCCAAACCCCGCACTGTCCATATGATGGGCCGCTCGCCGCAGCGCAAGAATTTCCGCGTTTCGCCCCGCTTTCCGGGCCTCGCAGGGTCCGGGCGCTGCACAATTAAGTGGCCGGCCGCCGGGAAACCGCTTAGCCTTGCGTTGGGCAAGTAGGGGAGCGTGAGGTCAGATGGCCAAATCCGACGAGCCGATCACCATCAAAAAATACGCCAACCGGCGGCTCTATAATACCGGCACCAGCACCTATGTGACGCTCGAAGACCTCGCCGTCATGGTGAAGTCCGGCGAGGATTTCGTGGTCTATGACGCCAAGACCAACGACGACATCACCCGCTCGGTGCTGACGCAAATCATCTTCGAGCAGGAGAACAAGGAGGGCGGCCAGAACCTCCTGCCAATCAACTTCCTGCGCCAGCTCATCCGCTTCTACGGCGACAGCATGCAGATGATGGTGCCGCGCTATCTCGAAGTGTCGATCGACTCGCTCACCAAAGAACAGCAGAAATTCCGCGAGCAGATTTCGACAGCGTTCGGCATGGGCGGCTTCGGTGCGATCGAGGAGCAGGTGCGCCGGAACATGGAGATGTTCGAGCGCACGTTCACGATGTTCGCTCCGTTTGCGCGTCAGGGCGCAACCGAGCCGGGCACGGACGCGAAGCCGGCCCCCGGCGCCGCATCCGCCCCCGCCGGCGGCAACATCGACGACCTCAAGCGCCAGATCGACGAGATGCAGAAGCGCATCGACCGCATCGGCGACAAGGACAAGTAACGGACGTCATTCCGGGCCGACCGAAGGTCGGAACCCGGAATCCATACGCCGCAGCACTCAAGTCACCGGCACAGGGGATATGGATTCCGGATCGCGCCTTCGGCGCGTCCGGAATGATGCGAGGACGTCCTACGTGCGCGCGGTCTTGCGCCGGTCGGCGGGCGCGGCGCCGCCCCAGGGCCGCTCGACCGCGGCAAGCCCGATCAGCTCGCCTTGCAGATAATCGCAGCCCCACTCCGCCAGAAGCCGCGCCGAATCCTCGTCCTGCACCCATTCGGCGACGGTCTTGAGGCCGAGCCGGTTGGCGAGATCGACCAGCGCCTGCACGAAGGCACGGTCGTCGCCGGCCCGCATCAGGTTCTGCACGAAGGCGCCGTCGATCTTGAGGATGTCGACGCCGAGCTTGCGCAGGTTGCGGAACGAGGTGTAGCCGGAGCCGAAATCGTCGATCGCGATCCGGCAGCCGAGATCCTTCACGCGGGAGACGAAGCCACGGGTGTCGTCGATATCGTGGATCGCCGCCGACTCGGTGATCTCGACAATCAGCCGCTCCGCCACGCCCGAATTCGCCCGCAGCAGCGCGCCCAGCGTCGACCACCAGTCCGGGTCGGTGGTGGAGGCCGGCGCCACGTTGACGCTGGCGCGCAGGCCGGGCACCGCCGCCATCTCGCTCACCAGCAGTTCGAGGACGCGGTGATCGAGCAGGCGGACGAGCCCGAGCCGCTCGGCGACCGGGACCACCGCGCAGGCCGGCACCAGCGCGCCGTCGGAGCGGCGGATGCGCATCAGGCATTCATGGAAGGCCGGCTGGCGCGAGACGGTCTCGACCACCGGTTCGAACGCCAGCAGGATGCGCCGTTCGTTGAGCGCGGTCACGATCTCGTCGGCGGCGCGCACGTTTTCCCGCCGCAGCGTCTCGCGTTCGACGTTGGGGCGATAGATCTGGTACGAGCCGGGGCGCTTGGCCTTGGCGCGATCGAGCGTCTCCTGCGCGCGCGCCAGGATTTCCTGCACATTCGCGGCGTGGCGCGGCGCGGTGACGCCGCCGATGGTCACGGTGGCCGCGACCGGACCCGCGCCGGTGCGGATGACATCGTCCCGCACGCCGGCCACCAGCCGCTCCGCGGCCTTCTCCATGTCCTCCTGCGTGCAGTTGTTGAGGATGACGCCGAACTTGTTGCCGGAGAAGCGCCCGAGCTGGTCGCCGCCGCGCATCTTGGCGCGCAGGCGCTTGGCCACCGCGCCGATCGCCTCGTCGGCGACGTCGAAGCCGTAGGATTCGTTGATGCGCGCGAGATTATCGATCGCCACCAGCATGAAGCCGCAGGAGTTGCGTTGCGCCAGCGCTTGCTTGAGCGTGGTCTCCAGAACCTCGGTGAGGTGGAAGCGGTTCATCTCGCCGGTCAGTCCGTCGAAGCGCGAGAGGTACGTGAGCCGTTCCTCCTGGTCGTGCCGCTCGTTGATGATGCGGACGACGCCGTGCGCGCGCTCGGGCTTGCCGTTCACGCCGGCAAACCAGCGGCCGATGTCCTCGATCCAGAGCGCCTTGTCCACGCCGGGAGGATGCAGCGCGTATTGCACCTGATAGGGTACGCCCGAGCCTTCGTCGCGCGCCGAAGATTTCATCACCGCATCGAAGCGGCTGGTCGCGGCGTCGGCCGCGAGGAGCTTGGCGTAGTTGCGTCCGCTCGAGATCGCCGCGAGGCTGCCGACCGCCAACACCTCGGTCGCGTTGCTGCCCCAGGCCAGCACGTCGCTGCCGATCGACCACTCGTAGGGCGTCTCGCCGATCGACGCCATGATCGCGGCCGGATTGAAGGCCTGATCCATCGTCGCCACGTGGAGCGGCTCGCGCACGGGCATGAGCGCCGGCACGTCCGGCTTCGCAAACACGTCCGGCGCCTGGGCCGCGACGGCGGTTCGGTTTCCGGGCGCGCGCATATCGCGGTCTTGGGTCACGGATGAACCTTTTCGGGAAGGCCGCGTTGTCTCGTCGTGCGACACCGCGGCGCTGAACCAGTGCTTCAAACTAGCGGAAACACATAAACAAACGGCAAACCGGACCGCGCGCAGGCTCGCCCAGTGCTGGCACGGCGATTGCGATTTCTTCCTTGCGGGACGGTTCATGTCCCGCGTTGAGACAGGAGCGCGCGATGCTGACAGAAACCGATTCACCATCTCCGGGCCGCGCGCTCGTCACGATCGTTCCGGACAAGCCCGAAACGCATCCGCACCGCCCGATCCAGCGGGCCGCGTCATTCATCGCCCAGTTGATCGCCAACGCCGGCCGCCTGCCGCAGACGCGCGAGCGCCGCCGCGCCGATCCGGCGGAAGTGATCGCCGCCTATCGGGCTACGGTTGAGAGATTGCAAAAGCTGAACGAAAAATCCGAATGATCGGCGCTACCGTCTAGTAACCAAGCGCGCAGCCGTCCTTGCGCGGCTCCGAGCCGCCGAGCAGCACGCCGCGCTTCCAGTCGATGCGGATCGCCTGCGCGCCGCCCCACGGCGTTGGCGCGGTCACGATCCGGTGCCCGCGCGCCTTGAGCCCCTCGACGGTCGCCGCCGGCATGCCGCGCTCGACCACCGTCGATTCGCCGTCGAAGAACGCGCGCGGCGCGTCGATGGCGCTCTGAATATCCATGCCGTAGTCGAACAGGTTGAGCACCATCTGGACGTGGCCCATCGGCTGGTAATGCGCGCCCATGACGCCGAAGGTCGTATCGCAGCGGCCGTCGCGCATCACCAGCGCCGGGATGATGGTGTGCATCGGACGCTGGCTTGGGCCTAGCGTGTTCGGGTGACCGGGGTTGAGCACGAAGCCCGAGCCGCGGTTGTTGAACATGATCCCGGTCTTCTCGGTGCAGATCGCGCTGCCGAACGCTGAGTAGAGCGAGTTGATCAGCGAGACCGCGCGGCGTTCGCGGTCGACAACGGTGAGATAGACGGTGTCGCTGCCCGGCGTCGGCGCCGCCGGCAACGGCACGCGCCGGGTCGGATCGAGCTTCGCCGCCAGCGTCCTGGCGAACGCCTTGTCGTTGAGCGCCCCGACCGGCACCCGCATGCGCGAGAGCTCGGCGATGTGGGTGTCGCGCACCGCGAAGGCCATGCGCGCCGCCTCCAGCATCAGATGGAAGCGGTCGGCGCCCAGCGGCTCAAGCGCCGCGAGATCGAAGGTTTCCAGGATGTTGAGTGTCACCAACGCGGTGAGGCCTTGCGTGTTCGGCGGAATTTCCACGAGATCGATGCCGCGATAATCGGTCGAGATCGGCGTCACCGCCGCGCCGCGATGGCGCGCGAAGTCCTCGGCGGTCAGGACCGAGCCCGAGGCCGCGAGCGTCGCCGCCATGTCCTCGGCGATCGGGCCTTCATAGAATGCGCCCGGGCCGTCCTTGGCGATCGCCTTCAAGGTCGCGGCGAGCGCCGGGAGCTTGATGACGTCGCCCTCCTCCGGCGCACGGCCGTTGAACAGGTAGTGTTTCGTCGCACCGGGGCTGTTGCCGAGCTTGGCGGTGAGGCCCTTCCAGTCCGACGCCACGCGCGGCGCAACCGGGAAGCCGTGCTCGGCATAGCGGATGGCCGGCGCGAGCACACGATCCATCGGCAACGTGCCATGGGCCTTGAGGATCGCGTCCCAGGCCTCGATCGCGCCCGGCACGTTCACCGCGTGGGGCGAGGTCGCCTCGATCGATTTCATGCCTTTGGCAATCAGCGCCTCGGTCGAGGCCCCGGCGCCGGAACGGCCGCAGCCGTTGTAGCCCCACACCGGCTTGCCATCCTCGGCGATGAGCGCGAAGCAGTCGCCGCCGATGCCGGTCATGTGCGGCTCGATCACGCACAACACCGCGACCGCCGTCACCGCCGCGTCGACCGCGTTGCCGCCGGCGCGCAAGGCATCTAGGGCAGCAAGCGTGGCGAGCGGATGCGAGGTGGCCGCCATGCCTTCGCCGGCGATCACCGGCGAGCGGCCCGGCAGATGAAAATCGCGGCTCATGGACGGGACCGGCGCTGGAGAAACGAGCGGAGGCTCAGACGGTGGGGTCCATCGTCCGGTCGATCTGGATGTCCCGCTGTGCCGTCCGCGCGGTGATGATGAAGCCCGCCATCACGTCAACGAGGCAGATCACCATCAGGATGAAGAACGTGGACGTGCCCGCCCGCGCGACCAGGAGGAACTCGACCAGCATGACGATGAACAGGATCATCGACAGGATGTGATCCATCAGCCCGCGGACGCCCATCCGGGCAGCCTTGATGACCTCAACACCAAGCAGCAGGATGGAGAACGCCAGGATGATTTCCTCCGGCGTGACGGTCCAGTCCTGCCCGGAGATGAGGTGGATGGTCGCGACGTTGGCGGTCCAGGACAGACCGGGGGTCAGAAACGCGATCATGTTGTAGATCGCGAACGGAATCACCAGCAGCGGAAAACCGATCAGGTACATGGCCGAGCCTCCCCTGGGGGCGTGCGAGCAACCTGGCTTCCGCTAGTTAGGCTTCCGCTTTCGACTTGAGAACCTGGCGGCCCTTGTACATGCCGGTCTTCAGGTCGATGTGGTGCGGGCGGCGCAGCTCGCCTGAATCCTTGTCCTCGATGTAGCTCGGCTTCTTCAGCGCATCCGCCGACCGGCGCATGCCCCGCCTCGACGGCGACGTTTTCTTTTTTGGCACGGCCATGGCGAAATCTCCTCAAAAACCACGGCGCCAAGCGCGCCGGACCGTCAAAACCTTCGGGAAGCCGGGCTTATAGAGGAAGCCCCCCGCCAAGGCTAGACCCCATTTTCGGGCGTAAGGACTCGCGGGATTCAGGACTTGCGCAGACAGGCGTCGATCGGCCCGGAGCGGGCGGCGCGCGTCTGGACGATGCCGGCGATGCGGCGGACGCCCGGCCGCGGCTGCTTGGCGCTGCGCCGCTTCGGGTTCGGCAGCATCGCCGCCAGCAGCGCGGCCTCACCGGCGGAGAGTTGCGAGGCCGGCTTGTTGAACGCGTGGCGGGCGCCGGCTTCCACACCGAATTCGCCGTTCGGGCCCCATTCGGCGATGTTGAGATAGAGCTCCATGACGCGACGCTTGGGTAGAACCAGATCGATCCAGAGCGCCAGCGGGAACTCGATCCCCTTGCGGATGAAGCTGCGGCCCGGCCACAGGAACAGGTTCTTGGTGGTCTGCTGGGTGATGGTCGAGCCGCCCCTTGCCTCGGTGATGTCTTCGGCGTCCTCGATCGCCGCCTGAATCTCGGTCCAATCCACGCCGCGGTGGCTGCAGAACCGGCCGTCCTCGGACGCGACGACGCTCCGTGGCAGCACCGGCGCGATCCGCTCCAGCGGCACGAAGGTCCGCTCCACCCGTTTGCCGACAACCCAGCGGGCAATCATCAGGGTTGAGGGCGGATCGACGAAACGGTACAGCGGCGTCAGCAGATAGGGCAGCAGCAGGACGGCCAAGACCGCCACGATCGCCCAGCGAACCAGGCGAAAGGCCCTCTTTCGGAGCGAACCAGAGCTTGTCATTGCTGCCGAGTTAAGCACAATTCATCTCATGTCGCGCACTGCCACCAAAGCTGGAACCTCGAAGACCGAGCCCGCCTCGGGCGCCTCGTTTGCCGCAAGGCTCAACGCCGCGGCCGCCGAGACCGAGTCCCTGCTGGATCGCCTCCTCGCCGCCGGCCCGGTCGAGGGCGAGATCGCGCGCCCACACCGGGTCGTCGAGGCCATGCGCTACACGAGCCTCGGCGGCGGCAAGCGGCTGCGGCCGTTCCTGACCGTCGAGACCGCGGCGCTGTTCGGGGTGAAGCGCGAGCACGCGCTGATGGCGGGCGCAGCGATCGAACTGGTTCACTGCTATTCGCTCGTCCACGACGACCTGCCGGCGATGGACGACGACGACCTGCGGCGCGGCCGGCCGACCGCGCACAAGAAATTCGACGAGGCGACCGCTATCCTTGCCGGAGATGGGCTGCTGACCTTCGCATTCGATGTGCTCGGACGGCCCGAGACCCATCCCGATGCAACCGTGCGGATCGCGCTGGTCACGGGCCTCGCGCGCGCCGCGGGCCTCGGCGGCATGGTCGGTGGACAGATGCTCGACCTCGCGGCCGAAGGCCGGTTCGGAAAGAGCGACACGCCGCAGGGCGAGAAGGACGTGCTCACCTTGCAGGCGATGAAGACCGGCGCAATCCTGAAATTCTGCTGCACCGCCGGCGCGATCCTCGGCAATGCGTCGGCGCCCAAGCGCGACGCGGTTGCACGCTACGGCCAGGTCATCGGGCAGGCGTTCCAGATCGCCGACGATCTGCTCGATGTCGAAGGCGATGCCGCCACGCTCGGCAAGGCCGCCGGCAAGGACGCCGCCCATGGCAAGGCGACGCTGGTCGATCTGCTCGGCGTCGCGGGCGCCCGCGCCCGCCTGGCGCAGCTCGTGAAGGACGCCGAGAGCGCACTCGAGCCGTTCGGCGCCGACGCCGCGATCCTCAAGGATGCCGCGCATTTCGTCGCCGAGCGGCGCGCCTGAAGCGATCCCCATGAGCACCAAGGCCAAGCGCCCGACCTACCTGCTCCGGGTCGGCAAGGCGCACAAACGGCTGTTCATTTCCATCGCACTCGGGCTCGCGGTGATGGCCGTGCTGCCCGGAAGCCTTACGCCGATCACGCGCATGCTGATCGGCTGGGATTTGGGCGTACTGATCTACCTCGTCGCGGCGGCGGTGGTGATGTCGCGCTGCACTTCGGTCTCGGAGATGCAGACCAATGCCGCGGCGCAGGACGAGGGCGGAATCGCCATCCTGATCCTTGCTGTCGTCGCCGCTGCGGCAAGTCTGGGCGCCATCTTCGCCGAACTGGCGACGCTCGAGCGCGCCAGCCCGGGCTACGCGCTCACCATCGCGCTCGCGATCGTCACCGTGCTGCTGTCCTGGGCATTCACCCACACCATCTTCGCACTGCACTATGCCCACGAGTTCTACGGCGAGCACCTGCGCAAGAGCGGGCTCAAATTTCCCGGCGACGGCCAGCCGGACTACTGGGACTTCGTCTATTTCGCTTTCGTCATCGGCATGACGTTCCAGGTCTCGGATGTCGCCATCACCCACAAGGCGATCCGGCGGCTGGTGGTGGCCCACGGCGCGCTGTCGTTTTTCTTCACTGCCGCCATTATCTCTGTGATGGTGAACATCGCGGCGAATGTCATACAGAAGTAAGCCGACGGCAACATGACCGCCACCATCCAGGTCGCTCTGTTCCTGCTCGCCGTGCTGGCGCTGGTCGCGGTCGCCGCCCAGCGGCTCAAGATCGCGCCGTCGATCCTGCTGGTGATCGCCGGGATTGCGCTGGCTCTCGTTCCCGGCCTGCCGCCGGTCGAACTCGCGCCCGAACTGGTGCTGCTGGTGCTGCTACCGCCGCTGATCTACTCGGCCGGCGTGTCGATGAGCTGGCGCGAGTTCCGCTACAACCTGCGGCCGATCACGCTGCTCGCCTTCGGCTGCGTGGTGTTCACGACCTGCGCTGTCGCAGCCGCCGTGCATTATCTGCTCGGCTGGCAATGGGGCGTGGCGTTCCTGCTCGGCGCCATCGTCGCGCCGCCGGACGTGGTGGCGCCGCTCGCCATCGCGCGGCGGCTCGGCTTGCCGCGCCGGCTGCTCGTGGTGCTGGAGGGCGAAGGCCTCGCCAATGACGCCACCGCGCTGATCCTCTATCGCTTCGCGGTGCTGGCGATCACCACCGGCAGCTTCTCGTTCCCGCAGGCGGCCGGCACCTTCGGCCTGATCGTGGTCGGCGAGATCGTCTACGGCATCGGCGTCGGCTGGCTGAGTCTGCGGCTGCGGCAATGGGCGCACAACCCGCGCGTCGAGATCACGCTGTCGCTGATGACGCCCTATCTGGCCTATTGGATCCCCGAGCATCTCGGCGGCTCCGGCGTACTGGCGACTGTCGCCGCGGGCCTCTACGTGAGCTGGAACGGGCCACGGCTGATCTCGTCGGCGACGCGGCTGCAGGGCATCTTCTTCTGGGACCTGATCATCTATCTGATCGAAGGCTTCGTCTTTCTCGTCACCGGCCTGCAGGCGCGAATGCTGATCGAGAAGGCGCACGACTTCCCGGTCGGCGAACTGCTGATCGCAACCGCCGTCACCGCGGCGATCGTGATCGCCGCGCGCTTCGTCTGGGTGTTTCCGGCGACCTATCTGCCGCGCTGGCTCATTCCTTCGCTGGCGCGGCGCGATCCGGCGCCGCCGTGGAAGCACGCGTTCGTGCTTTCGTTCACCGGCGTGCGCGGCGTGGTATCGCTCGCGGCGGCGCTGGCGATCCCGCTCACCATCCAGACCGGCGCGCCCTTTCCGCAGCGCGACTTGATCCTGTTCGCCACCTTCGGCGTCATCATCATCACGCTGGTCGGCCAGGGACTGATGCTGCCGGCCGTCATCCGCTGGCTCCGCATCGGCGACGAAGGCCGGGCCGAGCACAGGCGCGAGCAGGAGGCCGAGCTTGCCGCGCGCAGCCAGGCGATCGGCGCCGCGCGGCGGCATCTCGAAAGGATCGCGGGCGAGCGAAATCTCGGCTCCGAGGTTGTCGATTTCCTCAATCTGCGTCACGACCATCGCGAGCGCCTGATCCCGAGCGACCTGGACGGCGGGCGCGCCCAGATGCGGGTGAGCAACAATCTGCGCATGGAGTTGATCGCGGCCGAGCGCGAATTCCTCCACCAGCTTTTGCGCGACGGCAAGATCACCGACGAATCGCGGCGCCGGCTGGAGCGCGAGCTGGACTTGGAAGAGGCAACGATCCTGTCCCGGCGCGAAGGCGAAATTCCGCTATAGCTTTTCGTTCGGCATTCCGGGGGCAGGGTTTAGCCAACGCTCCGCCGCCCCTGTTATTTGAGACGCGGGGGCGTCTGCCCTGTTTTCCTTCTCCCCTCGCATGAGGGGATGGAGCGCCGGGAGGCGCCAGGGAGCTTGCGAGGCTCCCCTACGGGCCTGACGAGGGCCCGTTTGATCGCACCCACGGCGAGTCCCTGTTGCCAGGGGTCGCCGCTTGCGGGGTGCGCGCGGCCAATGACGTAGGCCGCTGCGCCTCCCGGGGCTCCACCGCGATGCCATTGTCGGGCACCGCGCCTTGCTCCGTCATCCGACGCCGCTTAAGACGACGCCCTCGATGAGCGAGGCTGCCGACAAGATAAGGGCGCCGGAACGAGCGGGGATAAGTCTTTTTCGGCTAACATCCCGGCGATGAACGCGACCGCTCAACCCGACGATTTCTACGCAAGCCTGCCGCTGTTTCGCGACTTCACCCAGGTCATGGACCCGGCGCTGTTCAAGCCGCTCCCCGGCGACTGGATGGTCGGCGTGGCCGACGTGACGCAATCGACCAGGGCCATCGCCGAGAACCGCTACAAAGCGGTGAACATGGCCGACGCCGCGGTGATCGTGGCGGTGACGAACGCCATGCAGGGACGCGACTTTCCGTTCGTGTTCGGCGGCGACGGCGCGAGCTTCGCGGTGCCGGCGGAGGCGGCCGCACTGGCGCGCCAGGCGCTGGCCGAGACCGCGACCTGGGTGCAGGAGGACCTCGACCTGACCTTGCGGGTCGGCATGGTGCCGGTCGCGGACATTCGCGCGCAGGGCCTCGACGTCCGCGTCGCCCGCTACGCGCCGTCGGAGAACATCGCGATCGCGATGTTCTCGGGCGGCGGCATGGCCTGGGCCGACTCGGCGATGAAGCATGGCGAGATCGCGGTGCCGAAGGCTGCGCCCGGCGCCCATCCCGATCTCTCCGGCCTGTCATGCCGCTACGAGGAGATCCCCGCCTCGCGCGGGCTGGTGCTGTCGCTGGTCGTGGCGCCGGGGCCGCAGGCGCAGGCGGAGAGCTTCCGCGCCGCGGTCGAGGACATCGCCAGGATCGTGGAGAAGACCCCCGATGCGTCGCGGCCAGTGCCGGGCCAGCGGCTGCGGCTCACCTGGCCGCCGCCGGGCGCCGACCTCGAGGCGCGCGCCTCGCGGCGGGCCGGCGAGCCGCTGTGGCAGCGCAAGATCAAGGTGCTGGCGTGGACGCTGTTTGCCTTCTTGGTCATGCGCCTGAACATCAAGGTCGGCCGTTTCATCCCGGCGAAATACACCCGCGAGCTGATCGACAATTCGGATTTCCGGAAGTTCGACGATTCGCTTCGCATGGTGCTCGACTGCACGCCGGCGCTGGCGGACGAGATCGAAGGGCATCTGGCGGACTGCGCCGCGAAGGGCATCGTGCGCTACGGCACGCATCGCCAGCACGCGGCGATGATGACGTGCTTCACGCCGTCGCCGACGAGCTCCAACCATGTGCATTTCATCGACGGCGCGATGGGCGGCTACGCCATGGCCGCAAGCGCGATGAAGGCGGCGGATTGAGAGGGCGTCGCGGCACTCTGGAGCGGTCCCGGCCGCGGCCTGATGGACCAAGCCTAGACCGGGACCGCCGGAGTGCCGGTGGTTGAGGCCGACGGTGGATATTTTGATGCAGGCGGCCGAAGGCTGTCTGTTCAAAATTGCACAGTTTTTGCGGTGGTATGAACGTACCGCGACGGTGGGCCGGTGTGGCCCAGAAGGCCGGTCGAGGCCCGACCCGTGATCGCCGCCAACTCCGCCGCCGCTCGTCCATTCGTCGGTGCGTAGCCCCGCTCTTGATCTTTGTTAATTATGGGCTACATTGTAGCTCAATGGAGCCTTCAAGATGGCTGAGAATTCTGTCGTTCGCGCCCGGATCGACGAGCGCATCAAGGGGGAAGCCGCAGCGGTGCTCGCGGCCATGGGCTTGACCGTGTCCGACGCGTTCCGGCTGATGATGGTGCGGATCGCCAAGGACAAGGCGCTGCCGTTCGAACCGCTCGTGCCCAATGCCGAAACCATCGAAGCGATGAGGGCCGCGCGGCGCGGCGAACTTGTCACCGTCGGCTCGACGGACGAGTTGCTCGCGAGCCTGAATGCGGACGATTAGGTACGCCAATCGCTTCAGGCGCGACTACAAGCGCGAGAAGTCCGGGCGACACGGCAAGACACTCGATGCCGATCTCGCGCAAGCCGTTGACATGCTGAGGGCCGACACGCCGCTGCCGCGCCGGAATTTCGATCACCCGTTATCTGGCGAGTGGAGCGACCACCGCGACTGCCACATCAAGCCGGACCTCGTGCTGATCTATCGGAAACCGGACAAAGACACATTGGAGCTTGTGCGGCTCGGCTCGCATAGCGAACTCGGGTTGTGAGAATTCGTAATTGTAGCCCGCATGAAGCGAAGCGCAATCGGGGACCGCGCTTTCGAAGCAACCGATGTCCCCGATTGCGCTTCGCTCCATCCGGGCTGCGCTTGCCTCTGATGGCAATATCAATATGGGGACATTGCAATTGCGTACTTCTTCCCATTATCGCGTCCAAGGTAAAAAGGGACAGTGTAGCACTTTGGAGCGTCAAATGAGGGGATGTCCCGTTTTTTGTTGAACATTGCGAAGCGGTCGCTGCCAAGATTGACGTTACGCGGCGCTGGCTTGGTGAGCAAGGATGCCGTGTGTTGAGCCTCTTTGTTGATGAGCTGCGAGGGCGGCTCGCAATGCCGGCAGATGTT
>CAMAWG010000063.1 GCA_945861855.1 Rhodoplanes serenus | reverse complement strand
CGGCGGCGAGGACGTCAAGGTGATCGTGCGCTCCGGCTACGAGGAGATGAAGGCATCCCCGTGGGAGAAGGAGGACGCCGTCCACGAGGACATCCCGATCCTCAACTTCATGGTGCCGAAGGAATTCACCCACGACAACGGCAAGCTGACCGGCGTGGTGTTCGAGAAGGTGAAGGCCGAGTACGACGCCAAGGGCCGGCGCCAACTCGTGCCGACCGGCGAGCCGGATCAGCACGTCCCCTGCGACGACGTGCTGGTGGCGGTCGGCCAGGAGAACTCGTTTCCCTGGATCGAGCGCGACGCAGGGATCGAGTTCGACAAGTGGGACATGCCCAAGGTCGATCCGAAGACCATGGCCTCGACCAACCCGAGGGTGTTCTTCGGCGGCGACGCGGCCTTCGGCCCCAAGAACATCATCTGGGCTGTCGCGCACGGCCACGATGCCGCGCTGTCGATCCACAAATCGCTCTCCGGCGAGGACATCACCGAACGCCCCCTCCCCGACGTGCAGATCTCATCGCAGAAGATGGGCATCCACGAGTGGAGCTACGACAACGACATCTCCAACGACAAACGCTTCCGGGTGCCGCACCGCGACAAGGTCATCACGCTCAAGGACATTCGCGCCGAGGTCGAGCTTGGCTATGACGTGAAGCTCGCGCTCGGCGAGGCGCAGCGCTGCCTGAACTGCGACATCCAGACCGTGTTCACCTCGCAGCTCTGCATCGAATGCGACGCCTGCGTCGACATCTGCCCGATGGACTGCATCACCTTCACCGCCAACGGCGAGGAGGCCGATCTGCGGTCGCGGCTGCAGGCCCCGTCGGTGAACCTGACCCAGGATATTTACGTCGCCGACGGCCTGAAGACCGGCCGGGTGATGGTGAAGGACGAGGACGTCTGCCTGCACTGCGGGCTTTGCGCCGAACGCTGCCCCACCGGAGCGTGGGACATGCAGAAGTATCTCATCGACATGACCCACGCCGGAAACACATGCCAGTCCCCAGCCCGATCAGCAGCGTAAACGACTTCGTCATCCGGTTCGCCAACGTCAACGGATCAGGCTCCGCGAGCGCCAACGAGCTGTTTGCCCGCTCCATCCTGCGGATGGGCGTGCCGGTCTCGCCGCGCAACATCTTCCCCTCCAACATCCAGGGCCTGCCGACCTGGTACGAGGTCCGCGTCACAGAGGACGGCCATCTCGGCGCCCGCGGCGGCATCGACATGATGGTCGCGATGAACCCGCAGACCTGGGACAAGGACGTCGCCTCGATCGAGCCGGGCGGCTACCTGTTCTACGATTCGACGAAACCCATGCCGTCGTCGAAATTCCGCGAGGACATCACGGTGCTCGGCGTGCCGCTGACCGCCATCACCAACTCGACCTACACCGACCCGCGCCAGCGCCAGCTTTTCAAGAACATCATCTATCTCGGCGCCCTGTCGGCGATGCTCGACATGGACCCGAAGGTGATCGAGACGCTGATCGGCGAGCAGTACAAGGGCAAGGAAAAGCTCCTGTCCTCCAACGTCCACGCGCTGCATCTCGGCCGCGACTGGGCGCTGACCAACCTCAAGTGCCCGATCGGGCTCCGGGTGCAGAAGGCCGACAAGGTCGGCGACCGCATCTTCATCGAAGGCAACAGCGCGGCGGCGCTCGGAGCGGTGTACGGCGGCGCCACGGTCTGCGCATGGTACCCGATCACCCCCTCCTCGTCGCTGGCCGACGCCTTCACCAGCCACTGCAAGCGGCTCCGCCACGATCCCGAAACCAAGAAGGCCAAATACGCCATCGTCCAGGGCGAGGACGAACTGGCCTCCATCGGCATCGTCATCGGCGCGTCCTGGAACGGCGCCCGCGCCTTCACCGCGACCTCCGGCCCCGGCATCTCGCTGATGCAGGAGTTCATCGGGCTGTCCTACTTCGCCGAAATCCCCGCCGTGATCATGAACGTGCAGCGCGCCGGCCCCTCGACCGGCATGCCGACGCGCACGCAGCAGTGCGACCTGATCTCCTGCGCCTATGCCTCGCACGGCGACACCAAGCACGTGATGCTGTTCCCCGAGGACCCGGCCGAGAGCTTCGAGATGGCCGCGCAATGCTTCGACCTCGCCGAGCGGCTGCAGACCACGATCTTCCTGATGCTCGATCTCGACATCGGCATGAACCACAGGCTCTGCCGACCTCTGCACTGGGACGAGAACAAGCAATACGACCGCGGCAAGGTGATGAGCGCGCAGATGCTCGACGACGGCCGCGACTTCGGCCGCTACCTCGACGTCGACGGCGACGGCATCCCGTACCGCACCTATCCCGGCACCCACCCGACCAAGGGCTCGTTCTTCACCCGCGGCACGTCGCGCGACCGCTACGCGCGCTACACCGAGGAAGGCTCCGCCTACGCCGACAACATGCAGCGGCTGCTGCGCAAGTTCGAGACCGCCAAGGACTTGGTGCCGCGCCCGCTCCAGGCCAATGCGAAAAAGCCCACGAAATACGGCGTGATCTATTTCGGTTCGACCGCGCCGGCGATGGACGAGGCGATCGGCGTGCTGGAGGCGCGCGGACATCAGCTCGACCGGCTGCGCATCCGCGCCTTCCCGTTCCACTCCAGCGTGGCGAGCTTCATCGCCGACCACGATTTCGTCTATGTCGTCGAACAGAACCGCGACGCGCAGCTTCGCTCGCTGATCGTCAACGAGAACGGCATCGACCCGGTGCGGCTCGTGCCGATCCTGCACTACGACGGCACGCCGATCACCGCGCGCTTCATCGCCAAGGCGATCGGCGATCATCAGGATCAGCTCAAAGTCACCCCGCTGCGCAAGGTGGTGTCGTGACGCGCGCAGCCTCTCCCCGCCCTCATCCTGAGGAGACCGCGAAGCGGTCGTCTCGAAGGATGGGGCGGCCCCATGCTTCGAGACGCGCACTTCGTGCGCTCCTCAGCATGAGGCCGGGAGAGTCCGAAACACGAGACAGGTAACATGACCTACATCGCCAAGCCGAAGTTTCAGCATCCCGGCCTGCCGAAGAACGATCTCGGCTTCACCCACCGCGACTACGAGGGCAAGGTCTCGACGCTGTGCGCGGGTTGCGGCCATGACTCGATCACCGCATCGATCATCGAGGCCTGCTTCCAGCTCTCGATCGAGCCGCACCGGGTGGCGAAAATCTCCGGCATCGGCTGCTCGTCGAAGACGCCAGACTATTTCCTCGGCAATTCGCACGGCTTCAACTCCGTGCACGGCCGCATGCCGTCGGTGCTGACCGGGGCGAACCTCGCCAACCGCGAGCTCATCTATCTCGGCGTGTCGGGCGACGGCGATTCCGCATCGATCGGCTTCGGCCAGTTCGCCCATTCGATCCGGCGCGGCGTCAACATGACCTATATCGTCGAGAACAACGGCGTGTATGGGCTGACCAAAGGCCAGTTCTCGGCCACCGCCGACCGCGGCTCGAAGTCCAAGCGCGGCGTCACCAACTCCGACAACGCCATCGACCTCGTGGCCATCGCGCTGCAACTCGGGGCGAGCTACGTGGCGCGCAGCTTCTCCGGCGACAAGACCCAGCTCGTGCCGATCATCGAGGCGGCGATCCGGCACCAGGGCGCGGCCTTCATCGACGTGATCAGCCCCTGCGTCGCCTTCAACAACCACACCGGCTCGACCAAGAGCTTCGACTACGTCCGCGAGCACAATGAATCGGTGAACCGGCTGGACGTCATCTCCGGCCGCGACCCGATCACCGTCGACTATGCGCCGGGATCGGTGCAGGTGGTCGAGCAGCACGACGGCACGCGGCTCGCTCTGCGCAAGCTCGACGCCGACTACGACGTGCACGACCGGCTCGCGGCGATGGCGTTCCTGCAGAAGCACGCCGCCAAGGGCCAGGTGGTGACCGGCCTGCTCTACGTCGATCCGGACGCGGAAGACCTGCACGCCCACCTCAACACGGTGGACGCGCCGCTCAACCGGCTCGAAGCGGGCGACCTCTGCCCCGGCACCGCGGCGCTGGAAAAGATCAACGCAAGCTTGCGGTAGCCTTCAACCTCTCCCGGAGCAGACTCCGTTCAATTCGCGCACTGACGGATGTAGGACTGCTGGTCCTTCGGATTGTTGCCGATGCCGGCGTTGAGCGGGAAGGAATGAATGCAGTTGGTCACACGGTCGCCGAAGCTGTTAATCTTCGGCGGCTGATAGGGCGCGGGAGCGGGCTGCACTGCCGGGGCGGAACTGGAATAAGGCGATGGATTGGGCGGCGGAATGTAGGTGCTGCTGCCGCGCGGGATTTTGACGGGGCGTTCGGCGCGCTCTCTGGGTTGCTCCTTGGACCGCCCCTCGTCCCGCAGCATGGCCGGCGTCTTGTAGCCCTTGATGATGATCGGCATGCCATCGCGGTCCACCTCGACCAGATGGCCCCGCTTGACGAGGAGATCGCGGTTGATGTCGGCGGCGGGTGCCCGCTTGGCGCGGGGTTTCTTGGATCGGGCTGAGGCGGAATCAAACGTGCTCAAAGCCACAATGGCGGCGATGGCGAGAACCAGGACTTTCGACAGCGGCTTCATCGGATTTACCTCGTTATCCAGGCTGCCGCCCGCCAGCTCTACTCCTCCGGCGCCTCGACGATCGGGTCGTAGCGCTTGGCGTCGAGGCCGAGCAGGTTCCAGGTCTGCTGCATGTGCGGGGGCAACGGCGCGGTGACGTCGATGGTTCCCCCGCGCGGATGCGGCACGGCAATGCGCCGCGCCAGCAGATGCAGCTTGTTCTGCATGCCGCCGGGCAGCTCCCAGTTCTCGATCCGGAAGTATTTCTCGTCGCCGACGATCGGGTGGCCGATGTGCTCCATATGGGCGCGAAGCTGGTGGGTGCGGCCGGTGACGGGCTTGAGCGACAGCCAGGCGAGCTTCTGCGCCGAGGTCTCCACCACGGCATAGTAGGTGACCGCGTGGCTCGCGCCTTCCTCGCCGTGCTTGGCGATCCGCATCATGCTTTCGTCCTCGCGGTCCTCCTTGGCGAGGAAGGTCGAAACCCGGCCCTGCTTCGGCCGCGGGACGCCGGCGACCATCGCCCAGTAGATTTTTCGCGCCGAGCGGGTACGGAAGGTCTTCGCCAGCGCGGTAGCCGCAAAGCGGGTCTTGGCCACGAGCAGGCAGCCGGAGGTGTCCTTGTCGAGCCGGTGGACGAGGCGCGGGCGCTGGCCGTCGCGCGAGGTCATCGAGCCCAGCATGCCGTCGAGATGGCGGTAGGTGCCGGAGCCGCCCTGCACCGCGAGCCCCATCGGCTTGTTGAGCACCAGCACGTCGTCGTCCTCGTACAAGGTGATGGACTTGATGAAGGCGCGGTCCTTCTGGTCGGCGCTGGCGTCGTCTCTCGGCTTGGGCGCCTCGATCTTGAGCGGCGGAATGCGGATCGCCTGGCCCTTCAAGAGCCGGACCTTGGGCTCCGCCCGCTTGCCGTTCACCCGCACCTCGCCTTTGCGGATGATGCGCTGGATGTGGCTGAACGACAGTCCCGGGTAGCGCGCCTCGAAGAAGCGATCGAGCCGCATGCCGTCCTCGTCAGGGCCGACGGTGACGGTCTGCACGCCCTTGCCGGGCTTTACGACGGCTGGCGCCTCGGTTTCGACTTCGGTCATCGGGTCTTGGGTCCTGCGGTCCGGGCCGCTTCGGCCTCGGCCGCCTCGTCCAGGGAACGGATACGCCGCAACTCGGGGAAAAGGAACATCCAAATCGCTGTCACCAATATGGTGCCCAGACCCCCGATCGCCACCGCCGGAACCGCCCCGAACAGCGCCCCCATGACGCCGGCCCGGAAGTCGCCGAGCTGGTTGGAGGTGCCGGTGAACAGCCCGTTGACCGCGCTGACACGGCCCCGCATCTCCGCAGGCGTCCGAAGCTGCACGAGCGAGAAGCGGATCACGACGCTGACCACGTCGGAAGCGCCCATCACGGCCAGGGCCGCCATCGACAGCCACAGGATCGTCGAGAACGCGAAACACGTCACCGCAAGGCCGTAGATCGTCAGCACGCTGAACAGCACGCGGCCGATCGGCAGGGTGAGCGGGCGGCGCGCCAGGATGACCGACATGGTCAGCGCGCCGATGGCCGGCGCCGAGCGGAGCAGGCCCAGCCCCCACGGCCCGGTCTCCAGGATGTCGCGGGCGAAGATCGGCAGCAGCGCCATCGCGCCGCTGAGGAACACCGCAAACATGTCGAGCGACAGCGTGCCGAGGATGATGCGGTCGCTGCGCACGAAGCGGAAGCCACCGAGCAGCGACCTCAGGCTGAACGGCTCGGTGTTGCGCGGCGCAGGCTCGACCCGCATCGATGCGAGCAGGCAGCCGCCGAGCCCCCACAGGACGATGGTGAGGCCGTACACCGTCGTCGGCCCGAGCAGGTAGAGCACGCCGCCCAGCGCGGGGCCTGCGATCTGCCCGGCCTGGTTGGCGGAGGCGAACCACGCCATCGCCGAAGGCACGACCGAACGCGGCACCAGCGACGAGATGATCGCCGCCATGGTCGGAATCTCGAAAGCGCGGGCAGCCCCCATCACCGCGACGACGACGAAGATGACGGGCGTGCCGAGCGAGCCGGTCGCGGTCGCATAGACCAGGATCGCGGCGGCAACGGCCTCGGTGATCTGGCACAGCATCAGGATGACGCGATGGTCGTAACGGTCGGCGACATGGCCGACGAAGACCGTGAGCACCAGCATCGGGCCGAACTGCGCGAGGCCGAGGAGGCCCAGGTCGAAGGCGCTGCCGGTCAGCTCATAGAGCTGCCAGCCGACCGCCACCACCAGCATGTGAAACGCCAGGATCGAGGCAATCCGGCTGAACCAGTAGAGCGCAAAGGCGCGGTGCCGGAACACCGATGGCGACTGGGCGACGGCCTCGCTCAATGGGCGCCCCAGGCCGTCCGCATATTCAATTGCACCGCTTCAGCTCCTCGACCTTGGCGGTGCCCCACGTCACCCGCATGCGGTCGCCCTGGGCGTCGAGCGTCACCGATACATCCTTGGCTCCGCAATGCACCTGCACATAGACCGCCTTGGCCTTGTACATCTTGCCGATGCGGCAATAGCCGTCGAACCACCACAGCGAACTGTCGGTGGCGACGAGCGCGGAGGTCTGCGCGGTTCCGCCCTGGCCGCGGCAGGCCTCGGGCTTCACCGCCCAGCGGCCGACAAAAGCCTCGGCGGTGAAGGCAGGCGGCACCGAGACCGCGCTCAATGCGCAGGCCGTCAACAACAGGCGCCGCATGCTCAGTCCCCAGCCTTGTCCTTGCGAAGCTTGGCCCAGTAATCCAGGCGCTTCCTGATCTCGCGCTCGAAGCCGCGCTCGGGCGGATCGTAGAATGTCTGGCGACCGAGCTCCTCCGGGAAATAGTCCTGGCCGGAGAACGCCTCCTCCGCGTCATGGTCATAGGCGTAGCCGCGGCCGTAGCCCTCCGACTTCATCAGATCGGTCGGCGCATTGAGGATGTGCTTGGGCGGCAGCAGCGAGCCGTTTTCCTTGGCGGCGCGCTTGGCCGCGCCATAGGCGACATAGGCGGCGTTGGATTTCGGCGCGGTGGCGACGTAGATCACCGCCTCGGCGATGGCGAGCTCGCCTTCGGGCGATCCGAGAAAATCGTAGGCATCCTTGGCGGCATTGGCGATCACCAGCGCCTGCGGGTCGGCCAGGCCGATGTCCTCGATCGCCATGCGAACGATGCGCCGCGCGAGATAAAGCGGGTCCTCGCCGGCGTCGAGCATGCGGGCGAGATAGTATAGGGCGGCGTCCGGATCGGAGCCGCGCACCGACTTGTGCAGCGCCGAGATCAGGTTGTAATGGCCGTCCTGCTTCTTGTCGTAGATCGGCGCGCGCCGCTGCACCACCTTCTGCAACGCGGCTTGGTCGAACGTCTCGCCCGGCCGCGCCGCGCGCCAGATTTCCTCGGCCAGCGTCAACGAGGCGCGGCCGTCGCCATCGGCCATGCGGGCGAGCGACGCCCGCGCGTCACCGTCGAGCGGCAGCTTCCTGCCCTCCAGCTCCTCGGCGCGCGTGAGCAGATTCTCGACCGCCGCCGCGTCGAGCGACTTGAACACCAGCACGCGCGCCCGCGACAGCATCGGCGCGATCAACTCGAACGACGGATTCTCGGTGGTGGCGCCGACCAGCACAATGGTGCCGTCCTCCATCACCGGCAGGAAGCTGTCCTGCTGGGCGCGGTTGAAGCGGTGAATCTCGTCGACGAACAGCAGCGTACCCTGCCCAGTCTCGCGGCGGGCGCGCGCCTCCTCGAACACCTTCTTGAGGTCCTGGACACCGGAGAAGATCGCGCTGATCTGCACGAACGCGAGGCTCGTTTCGTGCGCGAGCAGGCGCGCCACAGTGGTCTTGCCGGTGCCCGGCGGCCCCCAAAAGATCAGCGAGCCGAGCGAGCGGCTGTCGAGCATGCGGGTGAGCGCGCCGTCCGGTCCGAGCAGGTGGTCCTGGCCAACCACGTCGGCGAGCTTTTGGGGGCGGAGCTTGTCGGCGAGCGGCCGCGGCGCGTCGTTGTCGAGACCCGCCGCCGCGAACAGGTTTGGACCGCCACCGCGTTTGGGGCGGGAGGTCATCGGCAGCCTCTTGTCCCGGACGCGGTGCAGCGCAAGCGCAGCGAAGCGGTGCACCGCAGATCCGGGACCCCGGTTGCTCGCAAAAGAAAGCTGGGTCCCGGGTCTGCAGCGCAGCACTTCGTACTGCGCTGCGCCCGGGACAAGTAAGAAGCGGCGCTCCTCATTTCATCCGCCGAACACGGCCGAAATCTGCTGGCCGCCGCGCTGGATGACGACGCGCCACACGCGGGCGCCCGCCTGGGCGATCTTCTCCAGGTCGCGGGTCTTGGCGACCTTGGCGTTGTTGACCGAAAGCACGACGTCGCCGCGCTGGAAGCCGAACTGCTGCGCCAGCGTGCCGTCGGCGATGTCGAGCACGACCACGCCCTCGGTCGATGACGCCAGCCGCATTTCCTCGGCCAGCGCCGGCGAAAGGTTGGCCACCTTGGCGCCGTGGAACGGCGAGCGTGCCTCGATCACGATCTCGTCGCGCGGCGCCTCCGGCGCGGTCTCGAGCGCGACCGGGACCTTGGTCTCCTTGCCGCCACGCACCACGCCGAGCGAGATCTGGCCGCCAAGAGAGTGCGTGGTGAAGCGGTAGTTGAACGCGTTGGGATCGTCGACCACCTGATCGCCGACCGCGACGATGACGTCGCCTAGCTTGAGCCCCGCCCGCGCCGCCGGGCTTTTCTCGGTCACGCTGGTGACAACCACGCCGCCCGGCCGCTTGAGATCGAACGCCCTGGAAAGCTCCGGCGTCACCGTCTGCAGGTTGGCGCCGAGCCAGGGCCGCTTGACCGCGCTGCCGCCGCCTTTGGCCGACGCCACCACCACGCGCACCATGTTGACGGGGATGGCGAAGCCCACGCCCTGCGAGCCGCCCGAGCGCGAGAAGATCGCGGTGTTGATGCCGACCAGCCGGCCCGCCATGTCCACCAGCGCGCCGCCGGAATTGCCGAGATTGATCGCCGCATCGGTCTGGATGAAGAACTGGTAGTCGGTGATGCCGATCTGGGTTCGCGCCACCGCCGAGACGATGCCGTGGGTCACGGTCTGGCCGACGCCGAACGGGTTGCCGACCGCGAGCACCACGTCGCCGACCTCAAGCCCGTCGGAGTTGCCGAATTCCAGCACCGGAAAGCGCTCGGCGCCGTCCTTGACGCGCAGCACCGCGAGATCGGTCCGCGCGTCCTTGAGCACCACATCGACCGCAAGCTCGCGCTTGTCGGCCAGCGTGATCTTCACCTGATCGGCGCCGTCGATGACGTGGTTGTTGGTGACGACGAGCCCCGACGGATCGACGATCACGCCGGAGCCAAGCGACTTCTGCTCGCGCTCGCTCGGCCCGCCGAACTGCGGCCCGAAGAAGCGCCGGAAGAACGGATCGTCCATCAGCGGGTTGCGGTTCTGCACCGTCCTCGCGGCCGAGACGGTGACGACGGCCGGCACCACGCGCTTGACGATCGGCGCATAAGACATGCGCAGCGCCTCGGGCGAAGGCGGCACCACGCGGGTCTGCGCACCCGCGCCCTGCGGTAGCAGGAGCACCACTGCGGCCAGCGCGGATATGAGGCTCAGGCGATCAGGCATGACGACGGTCCCGGTCGTTGGAACTGAGATATAGGCCCCGCGCCGCCGCAATAGAAGAGCGCGGAGGGACGCCATCCCCTGCTCCGCCGCACCGAAAACCGGCCTATTCCTTCGGCGGCACCGTCCGCAGATAGGCGACGACCGCATCGAGGTCGCCATCGGTCATCTTGGCATAGAGCCCATAGCCCATCGGCGGCTTGAGCGGCGAGCCGTCCTTGCGCTTGCCCTGGGTGATCGCGGCCTTGATCTCGGCGTCGGTCCAAGCGCCGATGCCCTTCTCCCGATGCGAGGTGATGTTGCGCGACACCGCCACGCCCCAGGGACCTTTGAACTCCTGCCCGCCCTTGCCGAGATTTCCGAAATCATGCCTGCCGTTCACCAGCGGCGAATGGCACTCCATGCAGTGCCCGATGGTGACCAGATAGAACCCGCGATTGACCGGATCGTTCATGTCGGCCGGGTTCGCCTGCTTGTCGGTGCCGGGCGGCCCTTCGCCCTGCATCGCGGTCTTGTAGATCGGCGGCATCACCTCGTTCTTCACCGCCGGCACCGATTTCAGATAGGCCACCACCGCGTCGAGGTCCGCCGACAGGAATATCTTGTAGAAATTAAACGGCATGATCGGCGCGAGCGGCGTGCCGTTCGGCCGCACGCCCTGCTGCAGCGCCTTCTTGATATCCGCGTCACTCCAACCGCCGATACCGCTGTCCTTGTCCGGCGTGATGTTGGAGCCTTTGACCTTGAAGGTCGGCTCGTCCCAGGTCTGCGGCCCGCCGGACAGTTGCCGGCTCATGTCGAACACGCCGCCCGGCCCGCGCGGGGTGTGGCAATTGCCGCAGGTGAGGATGGAGTTGACCAGATAATCGCCGCGTTGCACGGCGGTCTGCGCGATTGCCCCGCCCGAAAGCGCAATTGCGGCGGCCAATCCCAGCATCCACCTGACCATAGGCTCCTCCGTTCCACCGTTGTTTCGAATCTTTCTAAGGATAGCGTCCGGCCTGCGGCTCGCCAATCGTCAGGACAACAGCGGAAAATCGGTCAGCGCGCGCCGGCGCCGGACAGGATGCGGGCCATCCCGGAATAGCCGGACTTCTTGGCATGCGCGAGCGGCGTCATGCCGTCGCGGTCGGCGATGTTGACGTTGGCGCCGGCCTCGACCAGCAGCCGCACGATCTCGGTGTGGGCCGCGCCGCCGTCGCCGAGGATCACCGCCTCCAGGAGCGCGGTCCAGCCGAGGTTGTTGATGTGATCCTTGTCGATCGCGGTCGCGAGCAGAAGCTTCACCGCCTCGACATGACCGTGATGCGCGGCCGGGATCAGCGCCGTGCCGAGATAGCGGTTGGTGGACTTGAGGTCGGCGCCGGCGGCCAGCGTCATCTTCAGGATTTCGGTGCGTCCCTCGGCCCCGGCATAGAGGAACGGCGAATCCTGGATGAAATCCTTGGCGTTGACGTCGGCGCCCTCCTGGATGAGGAACTTCGCGACCTCGACGCGATTGCGATGCGTCGCCGCCAGGAGCGCGGAGCGCCCGCGCTGGTCGCGTGCGTCGATCCGGGCGCCGCCGGCGAGAAGCTTGCGCACCACGACGATTTCGCCGCGCTCGGCGGCCGTGATCATCTCGCGCTCAGGCCCGTTCGCCTGCTGCGCCCGCGACGGCCCGCCGGCCACGAGCAGCGCAAAGAAAAAGGCGGCCGAAGCCGCCTTTGCAATCCATGACGCGCGCATCGGACGCTACGCCGCGGCGTTGGCGTCGTCGTCGACCTTGCGCTCCTGGACCGGACCTGAATCCAGCCCCTTGGCCGACTCGTCGCGATCGACGAACTCGATGACGCCGACGGCGGCGTTGTCGCCATGCCGGAAGCCGGCCTTCAGGATGCGGGTGTAGCCGCCCTTGCGGTCCTTGTAGCGGGGGCCGAGCACGTCAAACAGCTTCTTGACCATGCCGACGTCGCGGATTTGCGCGATCGCCTGACGGCGGGCGTGCAGGTCGCCGCGCTTGCCGAGCGTGATGAGCTTCTCCACCACCGGGCGAAGCTCCTTGGCCTTGGGCAGCGTGGTCGTGATCTGCTCGTGCTTGATCAGGGCGGCGCACAGGTTGCCGAACATCGCCTTGCGATGCTCCGCCGTGCGGTTGAGCTTGCGGTAGACCTTGCCGTGACGCATCGAACCAATCCTTCTCTTCTCTGTGTCGCGACGGTCCGCCGGACGCTGTGTTCAGGTGGGCTTCCTGCGTTCGCCCTAAAAGGTCATGCCCGGCCGCAAGGACCGGGCATGAAAAAAGATTCTCAGCAATGATCCTCGAAGCGCTTGGCGAGCTCTTCGATGTTCTCCGGCGGCCAGCCCGGCACTTCCATGCCGAGGTGAAGGCCCATCTGCGCCAGCACTTCCTTGATCTCGTTAATAGACTTCCGGCCGAAGTTCGGCGTGCGCAGCATCTCGGCTTCGGTCTTCTGAACCAGATCGCCGATATAGACGATGTTGTCGTTCTTGAGACAGTTGGCCGAACGCACGCTGAGCTCGAGCTCATCGACCTTCTTGAGGAACGCCGGGTTGAAGGCGAGGTCGGGAATCGCTTCCGCGGCCTGCTCCTTGCGGGGCTCCTCGAAGTTGACGAACACGTTGAGCTGGTCCTGCAGGATGCGCGCGGCATAGGCGAGCGCGTCCTCGGGGCCGACGGCGCCGTTGGTCTCGATCGTCAAGGTCAGCTTGTCGTAGTCGAGAATCTGGCCCTCGCGGGTGTTCTCGACCTTGTAGGAGACCTTGCGGCACGGCGAGTAGAGGCTGTCGACCGGGATGAGACCGATCGGCGCATCCTCGGGGCGGTTGCGCTCGGCCGGGACGTAGCCCTTGCCGGTGGCGACCGTGAACTCCATGCGTATCTCGGCGCCCTCGTCCAGCGTGCAGAGCACGAGGTCGGGGTTGAGCACGACGATGTCGCCGACGGTCTGGATGTCGCCTGCGACCACGGTGCCGGGACCGGACTTCTTCACCACCATGCGCTTGGGGCCTTCGCCCTGCATCTTGATGGCGATGTCCTTGATGTTGAGCACGATGTCGGTCACGTCCTCGCGGACGCCCGCGATCGACGAGAACTCATGCAGCACGCCGTCGATGTGCACCGACTGCACGGCGGCGCCCTGCAGCGACGACAAAAGAATGCGCCGCAGCGCGTTGCCGAGCGTCACGCCGAAGCCACGCTCCAGCGGCTCGGCGACGAGCGTCGCCTGACGCTTGGGATCGGAGCCGAGCGAAACCTGCAGCTTGTTCGGCCTGATCAGTTCCTGCCAGTTCTTCTGGATCACGTTTGCACCCGTCATATGTGGCGCTGCCCTGCGTGCCTCCCACTCCGCCCCGTGGGTGTTTTCGGCGGCAGCCGGCGCATCGGCCGGCCGGATGTAAGAATCGCTCATACGCGTCGGCGCTTTCTCGGCCTGCAGCCGTTATGGGGAATTGGCGTCACGTCGCGGATCGAGGTGATGGTGAAGCCCGCAGCCTGCAACGCGCGCAGCGCCGACTCGCGGCCGGAGCCGGGGCCCGCGACCTCGACTTCGAGCGTGCGCATGCCGTGCTCGGACGCCTTCTTGGCAGCGTCCTCTGCGGCCATCTGGGCGGCGTAGGGCGTGGACTTGCGCGAGCCCTTGAAGCCCATGGTGCCGGACGACGACCAGGCGATGGCGTTGCCCTGCGCGTCGGTGATGGTGATCATGGTGTTGTTGAACGACGCGTTCACATGCGCAACACCCGACGCGATGTTCTTGCGTTCGCGCTTGCGGACGCGCCCGGTGGCGACTGCTTCCTTACCCATTCACGATCCTTTCGCGCCCGCTGTCGGAGCGGGCAGATCCAAAATTCGGCTTGAGTTCTACGCCGTCGCCTTCTTCTTGCCGGCGATGGCCTTGGCCGGACCCTTGCGGGTGCGGGCGTTGGTGTGAGTGCGCTGGCCGCGGACCGGCAGGCCCTTGCGGTGGCGCAGGCCGCGGTAGCAGCCGAGATCCATCAGCCGCTTGATGTTCATGGCGACTTCGCGCCGCAGATCGCCCTCGACCATGTAGTCGCGGTCGATCATCTCGCGGATCTGCAGAACCTCCTGGTCGGTCAGTTGCGACACCCGGCGCTCCACCGGAATGTTGACCTTCTCCATGATCTCCTTGGCGTTCTTCTGGCCGATGCCATGGATGTACTGCAGCGCGATGACGACGCGCTTGTTGGTCGGGATGTTCACGCCTGCGATTCGGGCCACGATGTCACTCCTGTTCCGGCCGGCGCTCGAGCGCCTTGCCGTTCGCGCCTGTTCCGAAGTCCCGGACGGGCTTTCCAAGCAATAATACGACGCCCTCCCCTCCACACCGGGGCCGGCATCGTTCGAACATTGCCCGACTGAATACCGGGCTGCTTAGGGGATTCCACCTCACTTCGTCAACCTCCGCGCGCGCGCGGCTTTTCGGCGTTTTTGTGGCCCGCGGGCTGCCTTACGGGGAGCAGCCTTTGCCGTGCGCTTGGCGGCTTTCTTGCGCCGCGGCAAAGCCCGTTTCACGGAGCCTTTTGCAGGGGCCTTCCCGGACGTAGCGCCCTTAACCTTGCCCGGCGCTTTCTTGGCCCCGGAGGCCTTGCGGGGCGCTGTTTTCCCGCTGGATGAGCCTTTCCGGGCAACTGCTGGGCGGAACGCGGCATCCGCCAGCGCCCGGCCGATCGCCTGGGCCACGTCGCCGACCGAGGCCATGCCGTCGACCGCCCGCAATGCACCCTCGCGCCGGTAGTAATCCACAAGCGGCGCGGTCTGGGTCTGGTAGGCCGCGAGGCGCTGCTTGAGCACTTCCGGGTTGTCGTCGGGCCGGATCGCCTCGCCGCGGGCCTTCATCTGCTCGACCCGGGTGGCGATTCGGCGGACCAGGATGTCGGGGTCCACCTCCAGCGCCACCACCGCGTCGAGGCGAAGCCCCTTCCTGGCCAGCATGTCGTCCAGCGCCTCGGCCTGCGGCACGGTGCGCGGGAAGCCGTCGAGGATAAAGCCACGCTTGGCATCGGCCTGATCGATGCGGTCGGCGACGATGGCGACCACGACCTCGTCCGGCACCAGGGCGCCACGCGCCATAATGTCCTTGGCCTTGAGGCCAATCGGCGTGCCGGCCGCGACGGCCGCACGCAGCATGTCGCCGGTGGAGAGTTGCACGATGCCGTATTTCGAAACGAGTTCCTTGGCTTGCGTGCCCTTGCCCGCCCCCGGCGGCCCGAGCAGAACAATCCTCATCGCCTCCGCCCCTTCAGCTTCGACCGCTTGATCAGGCCTTCGTATTGATGCGCCAGCAGATAGCCCTGGATCTGCGCCACCGTATCCATCGTCACGCTGACCACGATCAGCAGCGAGGTTCCGCCGAAGTAGAACGGTACCGCCGCGTAGGAGATCAGCAGTTCCGGAATGAGGCAGACGATCGCCAGATAGGCCGCGCCGACGACGGTGATGCGGGTGAGCACGTAGTCGATGTATTCGGCCGTGCGCTCGCCCGGCCGGATGCCGGGAATGAAGCCGCCGTGCTTCTTGAGGTTGTCCGCCGTCTCGGTCGGATTAAACACGATCGCCGTATAGAAGAAGGCGAAGAACACGATCATCGCAATGTAGAGGATCAGGAACAGCGGCCGGCCGTGCGAGAGCTGGGTCGTGAGGACGTTGAACCACTCCGGCCCGCTGCCGGCATTGAACTGCGCAATCGTCGTCGGCAGGAGCAGCAGCGACGAGGCGAAGATCGGCGGGATGACGCCCGAGGTATTGAGCTTGAGCGGCAGGTGCGAGGACTGGCCCTCGAACATGCGGTTGCCGACCTGGCGCTTGGGATACTGGATCAACAGCCGCCTCTGCGCCCGCTCCATGAACACGATGAAGGCGGTCACAACGAAGGACATGACGATGACCACCAGGATCAGCGCGGTGGACAGCGCGCCCTGGCGGCCGAGTTCGAGCATGCCGGCGATCGCCGAAGGCAGCTCCGCGACGATGCCCGCCATGATGATCAGCGAGATGCCGTTGCCGATGCCGCGCGCGGTGATCTGCTCGCCGAGCCACATCAGGAACATGGTGCCGCCGGTCAGGGTGATCGCGGTCGAGATGCGGAAGAAATAGCCGGGATCGGCCACGGCGCCGCCCGCGCCTTCCAACCCGATGGCAATGCCGTAGGCCTGGAACGTCGCCAGCACCAGGGTGAGATAGCGGGTGTACTGGTTGATAACCTTTCGGCCCTGCTCACCCTCTTTCTTAAGCTGCTCAAGCGTCGGTGAAACGGTCGTCATCAACTGGATGATGATCGAGGCCGAAATGTACGGCATGATGTTGAGCGCGAAGATCGCCATGCGGTGGATGCCACCGCCGGAGAACATGTTGAACATGCCGAGGATGCCGCCGGCCTGGGTCTTGAAGATCTGATCCCAGGCGACGGGATCGATGCCGGGCAGCGGGATGTAGGTGCCGAAGCGGTAGACCAGCAGCGCGCCGAGCGTGAACCAGATACGCTTCTTCAGCTCCTCGGCCTTGGCGAGCGCCGAGAAGTTGAGATTGGCCGCCAGTTGTTCCGCTGCAGAGACCATCGAGAGCTCCCTTACCGCGCCCCAGCCTAATCGACGGACGTGTCATGCCCCGCGAACGCGAGGCATCCAGCATCCGCGGTCTCTATGTGGTGCACGGTCATCGTCAATTCCATGCTTCGCGACACCTGGATCGCCCGGCCAAGCCGGGCGATGACAGCCCAAGTTATGCGGCCTTTTCGTCCTCTTCACGCTTCGGTGCCAGGATTTTGACCGAGCCGCCGGCCTTCTCCACCGCGGCCACGGCCGATTTGGAGGCGCCGAACACCTCGAAATTCACCTTGGCCTTGAGCTCGCCGTTGCCGAGGAGCCGCACGCCGTCTTTGGCCCGCCGCATCAGGCCAGCCTTGACCAAGGCCGCGGAATCCACCGTCGCCGACGGGTCGAGCCGCTTGGCGTCGATCGCCGTCTGCACCTTGCCGAGGTTCACCTCGTTGAGCTTCAGGGCGAAGCTGGTGTTGCGGAAGCCGCGCTTGGGCAGGCGGCGATGCATCGGCATCTGGCCGCCCTCGAAGCCCTTGATGCGCACGCCGGAGCGCGCGGTCTGACCCTTGCCGCCGCGCCCGCCGGTCTTGCCTGCGCCCGAACCGATGCCGCGGCCGATGCGGAAGCGCTTCTTCCGCGAGCCGTGCTTCGGGGCGATTTCGTTCAGCTTCATGTCACAACCTCATTCTCTCATTCGTCATGGCCGGGCATGACGGCCTATTTGTTTCCATCCACAATGCGGACGAGGTGCTTCACCTTGTCGATCATGCCGCGCGTCATCGGCGTATCCGGCAGATCGCGCGTGCGGCCGATCTTGTTCAGCCCGAGCCCGATCAGGGTCTCGCGCTGGGTGTGCTGCCGCCGCATGGGGCTACCGGTCTGCTCGACCTTGAGAGTTTTGTCTTTGCTGGCCATGACGAATTTCCCGATCAGTCGGTCGAGGCTTCGCTGTCGGCGCCCTGACGGCGGCCTTGCAGCGTGGAGACCTTGATGCTGCGACGCGCCGCGACCGAGCGCGGCGAGTCCTGGTGCTTGAGCGCGTCGAAGGTGGCGCGAACCATGTTGTAGGGGTTCGAGGAGCCGAGCGACTTCGCCACCACGTCCTGCATGCCGAGCGTCTCGAACACCGCGCGCATCGGGCCGCCGGCGATGATGCCGGTTCCCGGAGGCGCCGCGCGCAGGAACACCTTGCCCGCGCCGTGGCGGCCATGCACGTCGTGATGCAGCGTGCGGCCTTCGCGCAGCGGCACGCGCGTGACGTTGCGCTTGGCGGCGTCGGTGGCCTTGCGGATCGCCTCCGGCACCTCGCGCGCCTTGCCGTGGCCGAAGCCGACGCGGCCCTTCTGATCGCCGACGATCACCAGCGCGGCGAAGCCGAACCGGCGGCCGCCCTTGACCACCTTGGCGACGCGGTTGATGTGGACGAGCTTATCGACGAACTCGCTCGGTTCGCGGTCGCGCTCTCGCCCGCCCTCTCGTCTCGGTTCACGTGCCATAACGATCTTCTTTCCCTTCGGGCCAACCGCCCGTCGTCATCCGTTCAGAAGTTCAAGCCGCCCTCGCGCGCGGCGTCGGCGAGCGCCTTGATGCGCCCGTGATAGAGATAGCCGCCGCGGTCGAACACGACATTCTTGACGCCCTTCTGGATCGCGCGCTCCGCGACCAGCTTGCCGACCGCCTTTGCGGCGTCGACATTGGCGCCGGTTTTCAGGCTGCCGCGCATGTCCTTCTCGATCGAGGACGCCGCAGCCACCGTCGCGCCCTTCAGGTCGTCGATCACCTGCGCGTAGATGTGCTTGGACGAACGGTGCACGGTGAGACGCGCGCGCCCGGTCGCCGCGTCCTTGATGGCGCGCCGCACGGTCGCCTTGCGCCGCTCCGTCCTTGCCTTGACTGTCGCCATGATCTCTCTCCGTAAGCCTTCCGCGCGCCGTTACTTCTTTTTGCCTTCCTTGCGGAAGATGTATTCGCCGGCGTATTTCACGCCCTTGCCCTTGTAGGGCTCCGGCGGGCGGAAATCGCGGATCTCTGCGGCCACCTGGCCCACCCGCTGCTTGTCCGAGCCGGTGATCGTGATCTCGGTCGGCTTCGGCGTGACGATCGCGATGCCTTCCGGGATCGGATAGACCACGTCGTGGCTGTAGCCGAGCTGCAGTTGCAGGTTCTTGCCCTGCACCGCCGCGCGGTAGCCGACGCCGGTAATCTCAAGCTTCTCCTCAAAGCCCTTGGTCACGCCGGTCATCAGGTTGGCGACCAGCGTGCGCGAGGTGCCCCATTGCGAGCGTGCGCGCTTGGTCTCAGAGCGCGGATCGATCTGGATCGCGCCCTTGTCCATCTTGGCGGTGACGTCGTCATGCAGCACGAGCTGCAGCGCGCCCTTGGGACCCTTGACCTTGACGGTCTGGCCCTCGACGTTCGCCGTGACGCCGGATGGGACCGAAACCGCCTTCTTGCCGATACGAGACATGACTTCTTCCTCGATCTTGCGGTCAGAACACCGTGCAGAGCACTTCGCCGCCGACATTGGCGTCGCGTGCATCATGATCGGCCATGACCCCCTTGGGCGTCGAAAGGATCGCGACACCCAGGCCGTTGTTGATGCGCGGCAGATTGCGGACCGCGACATAGACGCGGCGGCCGGGCTTCGACACCCGCGCGATTTCGCGGATCACCGGCTGGCCGTCGAAATACTTGAGCTCGATCTCAAGCTCGCTGCGGCCGTCGGAATGGTCGACCTTGGCATAGCCGCGGATGAAGCCCTCGTTCTTGAGCACGTCGAGAACGCTAACGCGAAGCCGCGAGCCCGGAGTCGAGACCTTCGGCTTCTTGCGCATCTGGGCGTTGTGGATGCGCGCGATCAGATCGCTGATGGGATCGTTGATGGACATGCGATCCCCCTTACCAGCTCGACTTCAGAAGGCCCGGGATCAGGCCCTTGGAACCGAGTTCGCGCAACGCGATACGCGACAGCTTGTGCTTGCGGTAGAACGCGCGCGGCCGGCCGGTGATCTCGCAGCGGTTGCGGTAGCGGTTGGTGGCCGAGTTGCGCGGCAGTTCGGCAAGCTTCAGGGTCGCCGCAAAGCGCTCTTCCACCGGCTTGCTCTTGTCCATGACGATCGCCTTCAGGCGCGACCGGCGGCCGGAATACTTCTTCGCCAGCTTCTTGCGCCGGTTGTTCTTCTCGATCGAACTCTTCTTAGCCATCCGTGTCTCCTGGTGATCCGCGTTTGAGGGCCGAAACCCTCACTGCCGGAACGGGAAGTTGAAAGCGGTTAGCAGCGCGCGCGCTTCGTCGTCGTTGCGCGCGGTCGTGCAGACCGTGATGTCCATGCCCCACATGTCCTGGGCCTTGTCGTAGTCGATCTCAGGGAAAATCGTGTGTTCCTTGATGCCGAGCGAATAGTTGCCGCGGCCGTCGAAGCTCTTCGGATTGAGCCCGCGGAAATCGCGGACGCGCGGCAGCGCGATGTTCACCAGACGGTCGAGGAATTCGTACATCCGCGCCTTGCGCAGCGTGACCTTGCAGCCGATGGCCTGGCCGTCGCGCAGCTTGTAGGTCGCGATCGATTTGCGCGACTTGGTGATGATCGGCTTCTGGCCGGCGATCGCCGCCATCGCCTCGGCGGCCTGCTCGACTTTCTTGCGGTCGGCCACGGCCTCGCCGATGCCCATGTTGAGGACGATCTTGTCCACCCGGGGCACCTGCATGGGATTCTTGTAGCCGAACTGTTCGATCATCGCCTTGCGGATGACCTCGTCGAACTGCGTCCGCAACCGCGGCGTCACGCGCTCCTCGGGCTCGCGCGGCTTCTTCTCGCCGGACTCGGCCGCCTTCTTCGCGGCAGCCTTCTCCTTCGCAGCCTGGGCCTTCTCGGCGCGAGCCTGGGCCTCCGGCGACCGGTCGGTCTTGGCGGCGCGCTCGGCCTTGTCGGCCTTCGCGCCCTTGTCCTTCTCTTTGTCAGCCATCGATCTCGACTCCCGAACGCTTGGCGACCCGCACGAGCTTGCGCTCATCGCCAGAGCCTATGGTCTTGAAGCTGATGCGCGTCGGCTTGCCGTCCTTGGGATCGGCCAGCGCGATGTTGGACAGGTGGATCGTCATCTCCTTGGAGATGATGCCGCCCTCCTGCTGCGCGGTCTGCTTCTGGTGGCGCTTGACCATGTTGATGCCGCGCACCAGCGCACGCTCGGCGCGCGGCTGCACCTCGATGACCTCGCCGCTGCGGCCCTTGTCACGGCCGGAGAGCACGACGACCTTGTCGCCCTTCTTGATCCTTGCCGCCATCACAGCACCTCCGGCGCAAGCGAAATGATCTTCATGTGGTTCTTGGCGCGCAACTCGCGGGGCACCGGCCCGAAGATGCGGGTGCCGACCGGCTCCATCTGCGGGTTGATCAGCACCGCGGCGTTGCGGTCGAAGCGGATGACCGAGCCGTCGGCGCGCTTGATGTCCTTGCGGATGCGCACCACCACGGCCTTCATCACTTCGCCCTTCTTGACGCGGCCGCGCGGGATCGCCTCCTTGATCGAAACGACGATGACGTCGCCGATGGTGGCGTACTTGCGCTTGGAGCCGCCCAGCACCTTGATGCACATGACGCGGCGCGCACCGGAATTGTCCGCTACGTCGAGGTTGGTTTGCATCTGGATCATGAGGCGTCTCGCACTTCTTTGCTGCGCGTCTCGCGCGCTTAGTTCGGTTTGGCCGCGGCGGCCGTATCAGGCTTCACGGCGCCCTTCTTCTTCGAAGAGCGCTTCTCGGATTCGTGCTCGATTGCCGTTTCCGTCTTCGCCCGCTTCTCGCCCCGGACCACCGCCCAGCGCTTGAGCTTGGAAATCGGCTTGTGCTCCTCGATCCACACCAGGTCCCCGATCGAGAACTCGTTCTTCTCGTCGTGGGCGTGGAACTTGTTGGAGCGGCGCACGGTCTTCTTCATGACCGGATGCGTGAAGCGACGCTCGACCCGGACAATCACGGTCTTGTCCTGCTTGTCGCTGACAACCACGCCCTGGAGCGTTCGCTTCGGCATACGATCCTCTTACTTCTTCTTCGCCTTGGCCCTGGACTTCAGGCTGGGCTTCGATCTGGATTTCACGGGCGCGCTGCGCTTGGCGGTCTTCTTCGGCTTCGCGCGTTCAGGCTTGGCACTCGCAGCTTTCTCTTTGACAGGCTTCACCGCCGGCTCGTTGCCCGCCCGCTTCTGCCGCGCGATGGTCATCATGCGCGCGATGTCGCGGCGAACCACGCGCACGCGCGAGGTGTTCTCGAGTTGCCCGGTCGCCCGCTGGAAGCGCAGGTTGAACTGCTCCTTCTTGAGCTTGAGCACCTCGTCGTCGAGCTGGTCGACGCTCATGGCGCGGGCATCGGAAGCTTTCATGGCCAAATCCTCGAACTTAAGCGGCGATGCGCGCGACGAAACGGGTTTTGATCGGCAGCTTGGCGGCAGC
>CAMAWG010000062.1 GCA_945861855.1 Rhodoplanes serenus | reverse complement strand
GATGCCGCCAACACCATCCTCACCGCTGTCGGCTACAACTTCCGACGCATCCTCGCCTGGTTGAGGGCTCTTTTGCGCTCGATCATGATTGCGCTATTGCACCACTTCATCAACCCATCAGCGCTCAATCCAGCTTATTAACGGACGACCAAGTAGCTACGGATGGAGCGAAGCGAAATCCGGGCTATGCTTGCTTGCTGGCGGGTCAGCGAGTCGATCATTAGACTATGCGAATGTCACGGAAGAAATCCGTTTCGCTCTTAATCATGCCAAGCGCAAATGAGATAAAGGCCATACGCAACGCAACAACGGATTCGTCGCTCTTTCCGACGATCCGGTTGAGAGCAAAGGTTAGCGTATCCGGCAAGAACTGAGCGCCGGTAGCGCGGTTCATGTCCTTGGCGGTAAGCCGCAAGTATTCAACGCATGTTGGCTCGAATCCTTTACGCCATGCCCGCCCGTGCCGACGCTCCGCTTGTTCATAGACGCGATCCCAGAGTCCGCGTTGAACATTGTCCGGAAGTTTTGCAAGGCTCGCGCTCGCGAGCGTTATCCAGAATCGGAACGCGATCAATTCAGCTTCAACGGTGTTGGGGAATCCCGCCTGCTGGCAAAGCTGGCGTATAGCGTCCGCGTATTCGGGCACGAAAACCTTGGCGGCTTCGCGTTCAATGAAATCGGGAATTTTGATCTTGGGTCTTCGGTCGAAAGGCCACATGGTCAGAAAGGATACGGCCAGCCGATCCAACGCGCCAGCCGGGGCCTCCTACAGCTTGTAGCCCGGATTTCGCTTCGCTCCATCCGGGCTACAAGCTACAAGCAATGGCTCTTGCGGAATAGATTCCTTGCCATCGTAACGCTCCCGCGCTAACCTCCCTTCATCCTCCACAACCCCGTCCGCCCCCATGCCACGCCAGCCCATTCCGGGCGCAGGCGCCGCCGCCCCTGCGCCGTCCGGGCCAGCGGCGCGCACGTCTGCGCCACCGCCCTCGCCTTCATCCCCGCTCCCGCCGCAGCGCTATCGCGCGCTGCGGGCGCGCTACAACGCGTTGCTGATCGCGCTCTACGAGCGCTCGACCCTGACACTGCGCGAGATCGCCGCCGTCGCGGGCCGCACCGAGCGCGCCGTGCAGATCAGGGTGCGCGCGCTCGGCTGCCTCCTGCGCGACGCCAGGAAGGGCCGGCCGGGCACCAGCCACGGCGTGCGCCGCGCAGGCCCGCGGCCGCCGCCGCTCAACGCTCCGGCGACGCGGCGCGCGGTCGCGGCCTTCGCCGGCGTCGCGCGCGAGCTTGCGGCTTACACCGAGGCGCGGGCGGCCTCCGATTTGCAACGCGCCACCGCACGCGCGAAGCGGCGCGCCGCGCGCACGCAGACCCGCGTGATGACCAGCGCGGCGCGGGAGCTCGGTCATCTCGCCGCCGCGTTCGAGAACGCGGCGGCGGCGCGGGATGCGCTCGCAGCCGAAGCAAAGCGGAAGCCCAGGCATTCTCGCGCGGGCAAAGCCGCCGAGGCGGCGAAGCCGCGCCCGCGGGCGGAGATGTGGGACGCGCAGCAACGGTTCATGCACGAACAGGAGGCGCGGATGTGGCAGGCGCACGCGGCGGCCCGCCGGCCCGAGGCCGCGCCCCCCGCGGCGCCGACGCCCGCTGCAGATACCGACCGCCGCATCGATGCGATTGCGGAGCGCCACTATGCCGAGCCTCGACGGAAGCCGCGCATCCGCGGCCTGTGATAAGCGCTCCGCTGGAGGCTGGTCGGACAACAATCTCCGTCGTCATCATCCGCGAAGGCGGATGATCCAGTCCTCTGCCGATCCCGAATACTGGATGCCCCGCCTTCGCGGGGCATGACAGTCAGTATGCAATTCAGCGCGCCGAGACCCGCTTCGGCGCGCTGTCCGCGGGCGGAGCCGCCGCCGCGTCCGGCGTCAGGCCCTGCATCTCCGGATAGCGCGCCTTGAGATCGCGCAGGAAGCCCGACAGCGTATCGCCCGACGCCACGATCCGCGCCACCTCGCGGAACTCGGCGCTGTTGGTGCCGAGCCCGCCGGTGACCACATCGAAGGCGCGGCCGTCCGGCCCCTCCGCCATCTTGGCCGCGTATTTGTCGCGGAGCCGCGCCGAGCCGATCTTATCCTCGGCCAGCGAATAGGCGACGCCCGCGCGCAGCATGTCGGCGCGCTCCGCGTCGGTCAGCGGCTCGAAGCTCTTCCAGCGGTCGCCGTACAGCAGCTCCAGATGCTCGGCCGCATGCTGCCAGCGCCGCGACGCCCAATAGATGTCGGCGCGCAGCCGCAGCGTCTCGCGGCCTTCGAGTCCGGCGATCACCTCGAGCGCGAAATCGTGGCGGCCGACGTCGGAGAGAGCGCGCGCCTCGATCATCAGCCGCGGGATGCGGATCTCGTTGGCGAGGTCGGCGGTGCGGGTCGCGCGCAGCACCGCCTGCGCCTTGTCCGGCTTGTGGTTGTGCAGATAGATCACCGCGAGCCGCGTCGCCACCTGGGCGCGGGCGGCGCCCTGCAGGCGGTTGTCGACCTGGTATTGCAAGAGCTCGGCCGCCTGGTCGAGCAGATCGACGGAAACCAGCCGCTCGGCGAGCCGGCGGATCATCTCGTCGCCGCGCCGGCCGATCGGGGTCAGTTCGCGGAAATCGTAGAACAGGCTCAGCGCATCGATCGCCGGCAGCGCGTCTCCCTTGCCCGCAAGGAACAGCGAATCGAAGGTCTTGGCCGCCTCGGTCAGGATGCTGCGGGTGAGCGGCGAATGCGGAAATGCGGTCAGCGCCACGCGCATGACGTGGAACGCATCGCGGTGGCGGCTTTCCTCGGTGTAGAGCCGCGCCAGCGTCTGCAGCGCCTCGACCTCGGTCTCGTCGCCGCGCCAGGCGGTGGTGAGAATCTCCAGGTCGTTGATGACGTCGGTCTTCTTCGTCTCGCCGAGCGAATAGCGCAGCGCGATTTCGCGAAGCCGCCCCTGCGCCGCCGCCGGCCGGTCGCTGGAAGCCGCCGCGAAGCGATAGGCGGAGAGCGCGTCATGCATGCGGCCGATGCCTTCGGCCATGCGTCCGGTCAACACCGACACCGCGGGCTCCACCTCGGCCGAGAGGCCGATGACCTGGAAATCGTTCAGCCGGTTGCCGGCGCCGGCGAAATCGCCGACCTCGATCGCGGCGCGCAGCGCGTCCTTCAGCGCCATCCGCTGCAATTCGAGCGGCAGGGCGCCGAGCGCGCCCTCGACGTAGCGGAAGGCGTCGCGCGCCTCCGCCCATTTGCCGAGGCGAGCGAAGGCGAACGCGCGCCACAGCGGCGCGTCGTTCTGATTGCCGACCGCCGGATTGGCGAGGTCCCGCTGCGCAGCCTCGATGCGGCCGAGCATGATGTTGGCGACGGCGCGCAGCACCAGCGGCGTCGGCTCCTCGGCGGTGGGGCGGTCGTCGGCGATGGCGGTGTCGAGCACCGCCTTGGCCTCGGGATACATCTGGCGCGAGAAGTAGAAGCGCGCCAGATCGACCCGGAACGCGCTGCGCTGGTTGAACGGCGCCTCGGCCGCGGCGCGCACGAGATCGAACTGCCGCTTCGAGAAATCCGCGTCGCGGTCGATGCGCCACAGCTTGGTGTCGAAGATCACCGCGCGCGCGGGCTTCTGCTGCTGCGCCGCCGTGTCCGACAACGCCAGGCCGTTCGGCCGCGCCAGCAGCACCTTGTCCGCCGACAGCTCGGCCTTGAGATCGTCGGCCAGCGGCGCGATGGCGATGCCCTGCGCGGTTGCAAGCGCGCGCAGATCGACGAAATCCTGCGCCTTGATCAGGCCGCGCGCGGGGCCGAGCCCGGTGACGACCAGGAGCCGGTCGCCGGCGTCGGGATCGCTCAACCAATGCTGGTTGCTCGGCTCGTCGAACGGGATGGTGATGCTGGTGCGCCCGGGGCCGACGATGTTGCGGGCGATCACCAGAGGCTTGGTCGCGCCGGCCATCGCTTCGCCGACCGTCACCAGCCAGCCGGAATCCTGCGGCTCGACGCTGGTGAGGCGCGGCCGTTCGAGCTTGAGGCGCAACACCTGCACCGCGCCCTCGCGCGCCAGGCTGGCGCTGCGGATGGTCTTGCTCTGGTCGCTGTTGAGCACGTCGATGTCGAGCGCGGCCTTGGTTTCGAACACCAGCCAGAGCGTATCGGCGCGCTGGAACACCGCCGCGGGCGTCGGCCCCTGGAACGGGAAGAACAGCCGCAGATTGTCGCCCTGGCGCCGAAGCTCGACGGTCAGCGGGCGGTTGGGATCGCGCTGCGAGGTGCGGGCGGGAGCGGCTGCTGGTGCAGGCTGCGCCGCGGGTGGCGGCGGGGATTCATCGGCGGCGACCCGGGGCATCGCGACGGCGGGCGGCGGCGCCTTTGGCTCCGCCGCCGGTACGGTCTCGGGCGCGGCGAGACCGGCGAGCGGGCCGCTCGCGGCCGCAGGCTTCACGTCGATCGGGCTTACATCGACAACGTAGTTCGAATCCTCCCGGAAGGTGCGGATATCGGCCTGCTGCGAGAACTTGAACTGCACCTCGGCGGTGTCGCCGTTGCCGCTGGCATCGACCGAGGCCACCGCCTTGGCCAGCGCCAGCTTGGCGTCCGACAGATCGAACCGCAGAGCCCTGGCGAAGCTCAGCGTCAGCTTGTCCTTGCTGCGCTCGGCGCTGACGCCGGTGAGATCGGGCAGCTCGAAGATGTAGCGCGTGAAGGTCGGCTGGGCCGCGACTCGCACCCGCACCGCGGGAATCTTGGGCTGCTCCCCGCGCGCGAGCTTCTGCCGCGCCAGACGCTCGGCCTCGTTGGCCTTCCTGGCCAGTTCCTCGACCACCTCGCGCGGCAATCCCGGAGCCTCACCGGTCCAGCTCTCGGGCAACAGGTCGATGAACAGCCGGTCGCCCGCCGTCATCGAGCTGACCCGGACCTTTTGCGCCAGCGCAAACCGCAGCGCGCGGCCGTCGGGATCGCGCCGCGCCGCGCCGATGTATTCGCTCGCGCCGGGACCCAGGCGATCGACCGGAACGTTCACCGGCTGGCGGAACTGGACCACCAGGATGGCACCGGTCGTTCTGACCTGCGATTCCACCTCCGCGCCGACGCGGATGACGATGCGGGCATAGCCGCCGGTCGTGGTGATGCTGACTTCGCCCCTGATCCCTTGCGTCTGCGGCAGCGCCTCGCGCGGCGCGAGCATCAGCGCCGGCAGCATCAGGGCCAGGACCGCAACGAGACGCTTGGAACTCAACATACGCACACACTGAAATGGGCGCGGGCACGTGCGCCTGAACCAAAGCTGGAGCGACGGATGAACCCTAGACCAGGGCGTTTAAGGCAGCGTTAACCGTGCAGTCAGCCGCCGCTCGGCCGACCGTCGATTTTCGGCAGGTTCGACGGATTGACGGTCCGGTCGGCGGGGCCGCGGGCGGCAAGCTCGACCGTGAGGCGTTCGGCCGCCTCCGGTGACATCTGCGCCAAGATCTCGGACATGCGCTGCGGCTTGATCTGGCTCGCCACCTCCATCAGCACCCGGATATCGAGGCGATCGAAGATCTTGGCGGCGTCCTTCGGCTTCATCGTCTCGTACATGGTGACGACGCCCTTGAAGCGCGCGTTGTCGGCATCCTCCTTGCGCTGGGCCACTGGCCCACCCGAAGCTCCTGCCTTGGTGCCTTCCGCCTTCTCCACGGCGGCCTGGGTTTCGAGCTTTTTCTCCGCGGCCTTCAGCATGCCTTCGCGCAGATCGAGTTCGCGCGCTCGGGCGTCAAGCTCCTGGCGGCGCTCCTGCAGGCGTTCGAGCAGCGCCCGCTCGCCCGCCGATGCCGAGCGCGGCTGGTCCTGCGCGATCACGATGCCGGCCGAGGCCTTGCTCTCGGGCGTCTGGACGGCGGGCGGCTCCTTCTTCTCGGCCTCCTTGGGCTTGGCCGCGGGAACCGAACCGGTGATGTCACCTGGATAGTTGAACATTTCCTGCATCCAGGAGGGCTTCGGCCCCTGCGGCTGCGTGGAGGCCATGTCGAGCGGCACGCTCGGCGAACGCATCTGTGTCACCGGCGCCGAAGGCACGGTGGTCACAACCAGCGTGCCGCTGCCGCCGAGACGCTGGCCCAGGGTGTAGCCGCCGTCGAACATCAACCCGATCGCCTTGAGCGCGAACAGGCAGCCGATCGCGATCAGCACGATCGGCATCAGCCGGAATTCACGCAACCATCGGGTCATGCCGCGAGACCTTTCACGCGGGCGCGGGTCCGCTCGGCGAAGGCCTGCGCCGCGGCGACGATGGACTTGGGATCGGGGGTCGCGGTCTTCTCGTCCTCGGGCTTCGCCGTCATCAGGCGCGCGCTGGCGATCTTCGAGAGCCGGTCGAGCACCTCGGCGCAGTCGGTCGTGTTCCGCTTGATCTCGATGGAGAACCGTTCGGCCGATTTCAGCCGCTCGCCGAGCGTCTCCTCGGCCTCGCGCACGGTGGTCTTGAGGCCCGCGATCGCGCGTTCGGCGGATTCGGTCGCCGTGATCAGCTCGGCGATGGTCTGCTGCATCGTGGTGCCGTCGGCCTTCAGCCGCTTGAGCTGCTCATTGAGGCGGATGCAATAGAGGATCGTCAGCAGCAGCAGGATCGCGACCAGCCCCTCGATCGTCAGCGGAAGGATGTTGATCACTGTGCCTCCATCCTGGTGCTGGTTTCGTCGGCCTTCTCGAACATGGCGAAGGTCGTGCGCGGCCGGCGCAAGGCCTTGGCGACGCGCACCGCCACGCGGTCGCCGACCCGCCCCATGCGACCTTCGCTGAGCGTGACGTCGCCGCAGCGCACGCTGACCATGGCGTCCGGCTTCAATTCGAGCATCAGCGTGTCGCCGACCTCGAGATTCATCATCCGCCGGAGCGGAAGCTTGGCCTCGTAGAGCACGGCATCGACGTCGATCTCGGCCTGGCCGATTTCGGTCGCGAGATGGCCCTCCCAGATCGGATCGCGGCCGAACTTCTCGCCCATGAACATCTGGAGGAGAACTTCGCGGATCGGCTCGATCGTGGCGTAGGGCAGCAGCAGCTCGAGTTCGCCGCCGCGATCCTCCATGTCGATGCGAAGCCGCACCAGGATCGCCGCGTTGGCCGGCCGCGAGATCGCGGCGAAGCGCGGATTGGTCTCCATCCGGTCGATGTTGAACTTCACCGGCGAGAGCGGCTTGAAGGCGAGCTCGGCGTCGGCCAGCACCACCTCGATCATGCGCTTGACGAGGTTGGATTCGATCGTGGTGTAGGGACGGCCCTCGACGCGGATCGCGGTCTGGCCGCGGCGGCCGCCGAGCAGCACGTCGATAATCGAATAGATCAGGCTGGAGTTGACGGTCATCAGCCCGAAGTTGTCCCACTCCTCCGCCTTGAACACGGACAGGATGGCGGGCAGCGGAATCGAATTGAGGTAGTCGCCGAACCGCACCGAGGTGATGCGGTCGAGCGAGACTTCGACGTTGTCGGAGGTGAAGTTGCGCAGGCTCGTCGTCATCAGCCGGACCAGCCGGTCGAAGACGATTTCCAGCATCGGCAGGCGCTCGTAGGAGACCATCGCCGAGTCGATGATCGCCCGGATGCCGGAGTTGTCGTTGAGCGACACGTCCGAGAGGCTGAAGCCGAGCAGGCTGTCGATTTCCTCCTGGCTCAGCACGCGCTCGGTGCCGCCCTTGGTCGCGCCTTGCGAGAATTTGACATCCTCGGCGGGCGCCGACCATTGCGCGGCGGTCTGCTCCATGCTGCCCGGACCGGCGCCGCCGGCGGTGGGCGCCGCCGCGAGCGCGGTCGCGGAGTCGGGATCGAGCGCCAGCCCCCATTCGGCGGCGACGGCATCCTGCTCGATCTGATCCTTGGACTGGCTCATGGCTGCGGTTGACCCGTCACTGGACGATGATTTCCTTGAACAGCACCGCGTTGATGCGGCTTGGCGCGATCGAGACGTTGACGCGGCGCGTCAGCTCCTCCTTCAGCCGGTAGAGGCCGGCGGAGCCGTCCAGATCGCTCGGGCGCAGCTCGCGCAGATAGGTCTGAAACGCATCCATGACGCGCGGCATGATCGGCGTGATCTGCTCGATCATCTTCTGCTCGGGCAGCTCGAGCACGACCTTGAGCTTGAGGTATTGCGTGCGGTCGGAGCTGGGGTTGGAGAGATTGACGATCATCTCTGGAAGATCGACGAACACCGTGGGCTTGACCGCCGCCTCGGTCCTGGCCTCGTTCGGATGTGAGAACAGGAACATGTAGGCCGCTGAACCACCGCCCGCGAGCAGCAGAAGTGCCGCGCCGCCGATGATGAGCATTTTCATGGGCGGCAGCTTGAGCCCGGACTTCTTCTTGGCCTGCTCGGGCGCGCCTTCGCCCGCATCGAGATCGGCCTCGCTGTCGAGTGCCGCTACCTTCGCGTCTGCCATGGATGGAAATCCCGATCGCACTGAAATGCGGAGCCGGCGCACGGCCAACACTGGGGACAGGCCGCGGGCGGCGCCTTGGCACCAGGTTGTGGCGCCCCTTCACAGCGATGGTAGGGTGGTATGGTTAACGGAATCTTTCCTGCGCGGCCCAAGCCGGTATTTTTTGCCGGGTTGGCCCCGGCAAAAGGCCAATCCTGCCGATGCCGGGATCCCGGTCTTTTGTCTTAAGCCACTGATCCAACAACAAATTCATCATTGGCACGGGCTCTGCAACACCCTGCCCGAGCGGCCGCTTGGGAGAGCGGGCGCTCAATCGACGGAGCGGCAGCCTGGGAGGGCGGCCAGCCGTCGCCAGGGGAGTCCAGTCGATGGAGAACGCTCTTCTCATTGGCCTGTCGCGGCAGACCGCGCTTCAGCGCGAGCTCGACGTCGTGGCCAACAACATCGCCAACGTGAACACCACCGGCTTCAAGGCCGACGGCGCGGTGTTTTCCGAATATTTGCAGAGCGGCGCCAGCGCCGAGGCGTTCAGCGCGGCCGGCCGGCGCATGAGCTTCGTGCAGGACAGCATGAGCTGGCACGACATGAGCCAGGGCACGGTCCAGCAGACCGGCGCCCCGCTCGACGTCGCGATCGACGGCGAAGGCATGCTGGTGGTGCAGACCGCGCGCGGCGAGCGCTACACCCGCAACGGCGCATTGCAGCTCAACAACGCGGGCGAACTGGTCACCCTGTCCGGCGACAAGGTTCTGAGCGAATCCGGCCCCATCGTCCTGCAGCTCACCGACCGCGACATCGAGATCACCCGGAACGGCACGATCAAGGTTCGCGAGGGCAACAGCCTCAACACCGACTCCACGCGCGGCAAGCTCCGCCTCGTCACCTTCGCCAGCCCGCAGCAATTGCGGAAAGACGGCGCCTCGACCTTCGCGGCCGCGGACGGCGCCCAGCCGATACCGGTGCCGGACGCCAACGCCCGCGTGTTGCAGGGCTCGATCGAGAAGTCGAACGTGCGTCCGGTGGTCGAGATGGCGCGCATGATCGAGCTGACGCGCGCCTACACCCAGGTCGCCACCGCCCTGCAGCAGCAGGGCGACATGCGAAAGAATGCGATCCAGCAACTCGCTGACGTTCCGGCTTAGTAGGAGAGAAGAGTCATGCGCGCACTCCACACCGCGGCAACCGGAATGATGGCCCAGGAGCTCAACGTCCAGGTCATCTCCAACAACATCGCCAACATGCGCACGACTGGCTACAAGCGCCAGCGCGCGGAATTCCAGGATCTGCTCTACGAGCACGTCAAGCGCATCGGCACGCAGACCTCGACGCAGGGCAACATCCAGCCGGTCGGCATCGATCTCGGCGCCGGCGTGAAGACCGTCGGCACGCCGCGGCTGATGACGCAGGGAACGCTGTCGCCGACCGGCGCCGACCTCAACCTCGCCATCCGCGGCGAAGGCTTCTTCAAGGTGGCAATGCCGGACGGCAGCTTCACCTACACCCGCGACGGCTCGTTCCAGATGGACGCGCAGGGGCGCATCGTCACCTCGCAGGGCAACGTCGTGCAGCCCGGCATCGCCATCCCGAGCAACGCCCAGTCGATCTCGATCAGCGCGGTCGGCCAGGTGTCGGTGACCGTCCCCGGATCGAGCTCGCCCAGCGTGCTGGGCCAGATCGCGCTCACCCGCTTCGTCAACAAGGCCGGCCTGCAGGCCGTGGGCGACAACCAGTTCGTCGAGACGCCGGCCTCCGGCACGCCGCAGGACGGCGTGCCCAACACCGACGGCTACGGCGACCTGCAGCAGGGCAACCTCGAACAGGCCAACGTCGAGGCGGTCACCGAAATCTCCGATCTGATCGCGGCGCAGCGCGCCTACGAGATGAACGGCAAGGTCATCACCGCCGCCGACCAGATGTTGTCGGCCACGTCGAACCTGATGCGCTGAGGAGCGGCCATGATCCGTATCGTCCTCACTCTTGTCATGCTGATGGCGCTCGGCCGCGAGGCTATCGCCGAGACGCCCGCCTCGTCCGCGCCGCGGCTGAGAGAGCTGGTCGCGGTGAGCTCGGAGGTCGTGCGCATCGGCGATCTCATCGAGAACGCCGGCGCCGCAGCCAACATCCCGGTGTTCCGCGCGCCGGACTTAGGCCAGACCGGCGCCGTGCCGCTGTCGCGCATCGCCGAGGCGCTCCGCCCCCATGAGCTGACGGGGATCGAGACCGGCGGGCTCGCCGAGGTGGTGGTCACGCGGCTGTCCCGGGCGCTCACGGCCAAGGACATCACGGACCGCATCGCGCGCGCCTTCGCCGGGCAGTACGGCTTCCGCGACGCGCAGAACCTCGCCATCGTCCTCGACCGCGACGTCCGCATCCTGCACATCGAGCCTTCGGTGACGGGCGATCTCATGGTCGCGCGCATGAACGTCGAGCCGCGCACCGGCCGCTTCGACATCGCCTTCGAACTGCCGGGCAGCACCTTGGCGCGGCGCGTGCCGCTGCGCTTCTCCGGCACCGTGACCGAAACCGTCGAGGCCGCGACGCTGACGCGGGCGCTGCGCGCGGGCGAAGTGGTCAAGGCGTCCGACGTGACGGTCGAGCGCCGGCCCAAGGCCGAGGTCCGGGGCGAAGGCATCGCCGCCGGCCAGGCCATAGGCCTTGCCGCCAAGACGGCGCTGCGCAGCGGCCAAGCGCTGCGGATGGACGACCTGATCAAGCCGCAGATCGTGCAGCGCAACGAAGCCGTGACCATCTACTACGAGGTGCCCGGCATCATGCTGACCGTGCGCGGCAAGGCGCTGGAAGCCGGCGCATTGGGCGACGTCGTCGGTGTCCTCAACATCCAGTCGAACCGCACCGTCCAGGCCACCGTCATCGCGCCGGGCCGCGTTGCCATCGCGTCCGTCGGACCGCTGATGGCAGCCGCGGCCGCCCCCGTCACCGAAGATCCCGCGTCGTCCAGCACCCAGTGAGCGTCCTGACCATGCATTCGCGTCTCGTTCTCGTCCTCAGTGCCACCATCGCCGCAACGCCGCTCGGAGGCTGCGCCATGTTCGATCGCCTGGCCACCATGGGCGACCAGCCGCCGCTCTCGGCGATCGAAAATCCAACCACCCAGCCTGGCTACAAGCCCGTCCACATGCCGATGCCGACGCCGCAGCCCGCCTCCTACAGCCCGAATTCGCTGTGGCGGAACGGCTCGCGCGCCTTCTTCAAGGACCAGCGCGCGCATCAGGTGGGCGACATCCTCACCGTCACGGTCAACCTCAACGACCGGGCGGTGATCGCCAACGAGACCCAGCGCAGCCGCGAGAACAAGGAAGACTCCGGCGTCGAGAATTTCTTCGGCAAGGGCAAGCTGCCGGTCATGAACTCGCCGCTGCCGACGCGCATCTTCACCGCGGATTCCAGTTCCTCCAGCGAGGGCAAGGGCAACGTCAACCGCTCCGAGGCGCTGGTCACCAACGTCGCGGCCGTGGTCACGCAGGTGCTGCCGAACGGCAACCTCGTGGTCGAGGGCAAGCAGGAGGTCCGCGTCAACTTCGAGGTCCGCGAATTGATTGTCGCCGGCATCGTCCGGCCCGAGGACATCCAGAGCGACAACACCATCGACTCGAGCAAGATCGCGGAGGCCCGCATTGCCTACGGCGGCCGCGGCCAGATCACCGATGTACAGCAGCCGCGTTATGGCCAGCAGGCGCTGGACGTGCTGCTGCCGTTCTGAGTTTCGTCAGTTTGTTGTCAGTCGGTTCGTTGCGTCCGATTTGAGAGCTCCCCCGCCGTTCGTATCGCGCGAACGCACGGCGGTAACCACGGCCTCCGGCAGCTCCCCGCCGGAGGCCGCTTTCTTTTCTGCGATAGCGGGGCCACGATTGGGCAAGGCAATGGAGCAACGACTGTGCAACCCGGTCACGCCGAGATCGTAGGCGCAGGCTTCGGCGGCCTCGTCGCCGCCACGGCGCTCGCCGGGCGCGGCTGGACCGTGCGCGTGCACGAGCGGCGGGAGCAGCTCGCGGGCGAAGGCTACGGCATCACGATCCACAACAACATGGCGCGCATCTTCGCCGAGTTCGGCATCCTCGATCGGGTGCTGGCCGGCGGCATGCGGATCGACCGCCGCGATTCCGTGAATGCGCGCGGCGATGTGGTGATGACGCGCAAGACCGCGCGCAGCCCGTATCGGATCGACCGGCAGCACATCGTCGCGCTGCTGGCGGAGCGCGCACAGGCCGCGGGCGTGGAGATCCGCTTCAATTCCGCGGTGAAGACCGCATCCCCCGAAGGCTCGGTCACGCTCGACGATGGACAAAAACTCTCCGCCGACCTCGTGGTGGTGGCCGACGGAATCAACTCAACGATCCGCGACGCGCTCGGCCTCATCAAGCGCCGCATCTGGGGCCGCGACTGCGGCGTGCGCATCAACATTCCCCGGCGGCCAGGCGAAATCGCGGCCGACGACCGCGAGGGCACGGTGATGATCGAAGCCTGGGCGGATAAGCGGCGCGTGCTCTATTGCCCGGTGACCAAGAACGAATTCTACGTGCTGCTCACCTGCACCATGCGCGACACGGGTGCCGCGACCTCGCCGATCGACCCGGACGTCTGGGCGCGCTCGTTCCCGGCCATGCGCAGCCTGTTCATCCGCATGCGCGACGAGGCCGACTGGCCGCAATCGCATTGGGCGCATTTCCAGACCATCCATCTGAAAACCTGGTCGATGGGGCGGATCGCGGTGCTCGGCGACGCCGCGCATGCGATGCCGCCGTATCTCGCCCAGGGCGCGGGCCACGCCATGATGAACGCGCTCGGCCTTGCGGCGGCTTTGCAGGATGCGCCGTCGCTCGAGACGGCGCTGACCGAATGGGAGCGCCGCGAACGGCCTTTGACCGAGCACACCCAGCTCTGGACGCGCATCTACGGCGCGACGATGTTCCTGCCGAAGCCGCTGAAGACGATTTCGATCCTGGTGGAAAAAGTTCCCTGGGTCGCGGCGCAATATCTGCGCGCGGCCAATCATGTGCCGACCGGCTGCGGGGCGGCTGGGCCGGTTTCATTGTAAAGGCAGCGTTGCATCGTCATGCCCGCGATCGTCGCGGGCATCCACGTCTTACTTCAGAGAATAGGCGGCACCCTAAAACGTGGATGGCCGGGACAAGCCCGGCCATGACGTTTTGGTAGGGACTGCCAGGAACAGACGACGTCAATCGTCCCGGTAAATCCGCTCGCGGCGCTCGTGGCGCTCCTGGGCCTCGACCGAGAGGGTGGCGATCGGCCGCGCCTCCAGGCGCTTCAGTCCGATCTGCTCGCCGGTCTCCTCGCAGTAGCCGTAGGTTCCGTCGTCCAGCCGGTGCAGCGCGGCATCGATCTTGGAAATGAGCTTGCGCTGGCGGTCGCGGGCGCGAAGCTCGATGGCCCGGTCGGTCTCGGAGGAGGCGCGGTCGGCCAGGTCCGGGTGGTTCTGGTTCTCGTCCTGCAGGTGCTGCAGGGTGTCCTTGGCCTCTCTCAGGATGTCGTCCCGCCAGGCCATGAGCTGGATGCGGAAGTACTCCCGCTGCCGTTCGTTCATGAACGGCTCTTTTTCGGTCGGGCGGTAGATCTTGCCCTTTTCCTTGACTGTTCCCATGCCATTGGCGGCGTGGATGCCGTTCTGCCCGTTGTGTCCGTTTTGTCCGCCGTGGCCGTTGCTATGGCCATTCTGACCGCTGTGTCCGTTCAGGCTGCTGTGGCCGTGCGTTCCGTTGACGGCCTTGATGCCATTCACGGCCTTTACGCCGTTGATCCCCTTCTTATTCTTCATTCTTGACCCCACCCTACTCGAACGAGCCTCCCTGCTCGCGGGGCGAGCTTATAGGGCTCCGCCGGGCACCGGACAAGCACGGAATAATGGCAGCGGGATTCTGCGAAAAAACGGCGGGATTCGAGGGCCGAACGCCCCTACCGCGGCGGGCCCATCTTGGCGATTTCGACCTCGACGCGAAGCTCGATCTCGGCGAGCACCGAGTCCAGCCGGTCGTCGCCCGAGGCGTCGCGGAGGTCGGCGGTGGCCGACTTCAGCCGCATCAGGGTGGAGGGGCCGAGAGTTCCGGCCAGAACCTCGACCTTGAGCTCGTCCAGGGCATCGAGCGCGGTCCGCCCGCGCTTGACCGCGCGGCGGCGGCGCTCCGCCGGGTCGTCCTGGCCCTGCAGGGCGATCAGCGCATCGATGCCGCCGATGGTGCGGAGCGAGGCGGCCGGCGCCGTCGATTTGGGAGCGTCCCCTTCCGCGACCGAGAAGCCGCCCGCCCCGGCGCGGCGCGGCGCTGAATTGGCGGCGACCCGTGCGGTGGCGTTCGATCCGTAGATGCGCATGCCGGGAACCTTGGCCTTGAGACCGGCACGCGGAAGCGTCCCGGACTACCGCCAAGGGTGGCCCGGTATGGTTAACCCCCGGTAAATGCCCGGCAGAATTTGCCGCCGCACGGCAGCAGACGCCGGGCGCGCCTGCGCGGCCGAAAATAATCCCTCGACATATCAGTGGGTTGATTCCGCCGCGCGCTGGCATGGCGCTCGCATGGTGGTGTCCGGTCCGAATTCATTGGGGAGCAATGTGATGCGGACGTTGCATCGTGCGTTTGCCGCGGCGGTCGCGGCCCTGATCCTTTCATGCGTCGCCACAGAGTCTGGGGCGGACGGGCCCTATCGCGTGTCGGCGACGTCCCGGATCAAGGACCTCGCCAACATCGAGGGCGTGCGCCAGAACCAGCTCATCGGCTATGGGCTGGTGGTCGGCCTGAACGGCACCGGCGACACGCTCAACAACATTCCTTTCACCAAGCAGTCCCTCCAGGCGATGCTGGAACGGATGGGCGTCAACATCCGCGGCGCCACCATCCGCACCGGCAACGTCGCCGCCGTCATGGTCACCGCCAACCTGCCGGCGTTCGGCACCCAGGGCACCCGGATCGACGTGACGGTGTCGTCGATGGGCGACGCCAAGAGCCTGCAAGGCGGCACGCTCCTGGTCACGCCGCTCTTGGGCGCCGACGGCAACGTCTATGCCGTGGCCCAGGGCTCGGTCGCCATCAACGGATTCCAGGCCGAGGGCGAGGCCGCCAAGATCGTGCGCGGCGTGCCGACCGTCGGCCGCATCGCCAACGGCGCCATCATCGAGCGCGAGATCGACTTCGCGCTCAACAGGCTCAACCAGGTGCGGCTGGCGCTGCGCAACGCCGACTTCACCACCGCCAAGCGCATCGCCGCCGCGATCAACGATTTCATCGGCGTCAACACCGCCGAGCCGCTCGACCAGTCGACCGTGCAGGTCAACGTGCCCAAGCAATATGCCGGCAATGTCGTGTCGCTCCTGACCGAGCTCGAGCAGTTGCAGATCGAGCCCGACCTCGCCGCCAAGATCGTCATCGACGAGCGCTCCGGCATCATCGTCATGGGCCGCGACGTGCGGGTGTCCACCGTCGCGGTCGCGCAGGGCAATCTCACCGTCACCATCTCGGAAACCCCGCAGGTCAGCCAGCCGGCGCCGTTCTCGCGCGGCCAGACCGTCCGCGTTCCGCGCACCAGGATCGGCGTGCAGGAGGACGGCAAGAAGTTCGCCGTGGTGCGCGAGGGCGTGTCGCTGCAGCAACTTGTCGACGGGCTCAACGCGCTCGGCATCGGCCCGCGCGACCTGATCGCGATCCTTCAGGCGATCAAGGCTGCCGGCGCCATCCAGGCCGAAATCGAGGTGATGTGATGGCCGCAGGCCTCGCCTCCCCGCTGGCGCCCGCGCTTTCGCCCGCCGCCAACGCGGCACTCGCCAGCAAGAATCCCAATGCCATTTCCAACGCCGTTGCCGGCCGCGCCGCCAAGGCCAAGACCGCCGGGGAGGATTTCGAGGCGGTGTTCCTCAACAGCATGTTCCAGCAGATGTTCTCAGGCGTCGGTCAGGGCCCGTTCAGCGGCGGCAACGGCGCCAGCATCTGGCGGTCGTTCCTCACCGACGAATACTCCAAATCCTTCGTCAAGGCTGGCGGCATCGGTATCGCCGCCGAGGTGCAACGCGCGCTGCTGGCGCAGCAGGAGGTCCGATGAGCACCGTTGCTGCAAAGACGGCACAAACCTCTACCCGCCCGGTCGCGAGCGCGGCTGAAGGCGAGCTGCTGATCCGGCATCTCCTGGAGGTGATGGACGCCCTGCTCGGCACCGTCGAGGAGGAAACCGCGCTGGTGCGGGCCGGCAAGCTCGGCGAGGCGGCGAAACTCGAAGCCTCCAAGACCGAACTCTCGAACATGTATGTAGCCGACACGGCGCGAATCAGGGCAAGCCGTCACTATCTCGACCAGGCCACGCCGGCGCTGACGGCCGAGCTGCGCAAGCGTCACGATCTGTTCCGCGCGGTGCTGCAGATGAATCTAACCGTGCTGGCCACCGCGCATGCGGTGTCGGAGAGCATCATGCGCGGCGTATCCTCGGAGCTTGCCCGCAAGGCGACCCCGCAGGCCTACGGCGCGACCGGGCATGCCACGAGGCCGCCCGCGGCCAGCATGCAGCCGCTGACCTTGAGTCGAGTGCTTTAGTTTGCGTCGTTGGGAAGTCGGTTCAATTCGGGTTCGCGCGGCGATGGTCGCCGCTGGGAGACCGACATGGACGGAAGCTTCACGATCAAACCGAATGTGCCGGTGCCCAAATTCACGCCGCGCGACCGCTCGCCCGCGCGCCCGGTCGCGACCGAGCTCGACGCGGCCAAGACCGTCGCCGCGACCGGCGACGGTGCCGAGCAGCGCGAACGGCGCCACGAACACGCGCCGCATGACGTCATCGCCGATCCGGAGAGCCGCGAGGTGATCAACCGCGAGAACGACGTGCGCGCGCATGCCGAGCGCGACCATCCCGATCAGGCGCTGCTGCGGCTTCGCGCCTATCGGCCGCGCATCGAGCCCGAGCATCCTTCGCCGGCCGAACCGCACGCCAACATCAAGGCCTGACGCGCAATGCCGCCTCTGTCTCTGCCGCAAGGCAAGCCGCTCGACGTTGCGCGCACCGTGCACCAGGCGCTGGAGCTGCACCACCAGGGGCGGATCGCGGACGCGGAGCGGCTCTACGCCGCGGTGCTGGCGGTGCGGCCGGATCATTTCGACGCGCTGCAGATGCTCGGCGTCATCAAGCTTGCGCGCGGCGAAACGGTCGCGGCGCTGCGGCTCACTTCGGCGGCGATGCAGTTGCGGCCGAACTCGCCGCAGGCTCTCCTGAACCACGGCCTCGTGCTCAACGCCATGAACCGGCACCAGGAGGCGCTGGCAAGCTTCGATCTGGCGCTCAAGCACAAGGGCCGGTTCGCCGAGGCGCTGAACAATCGCGGCAGCGTGCTGGTCGCGCTCGGCCGTTGCGAGGAGGCGCTCGACAACTTCAAGCGCGCGATCGCGATCAAGCCCGACTACGCCGAGGCGTTCTACAACCAGGGCAATGTCTACAAAGAGCTCGACCGCCACGGCGACGCGCTCAAGAGCTATGAGCGCGCCATCGCTCTGCGGCCCGCCTACGCCAAGGCCCATTGCAACCGCGGCTCGGTCCTCGACATCCTCGGGCGGCCGGCCGACGCGCTCGCCTGCTACGACCGGGCGTTGGCGATCGATCCCCGTTTCGCGGAAGCGATGCTGAACCGCTGCGGCGCGCTGCGCGCGCTCAAGCGCATCGACGAAACAATGCAGAGCCTCAACCGGCTGCTGACGGTCCACCCCGCCTATGCCGAGGTACACTACATGCGCGGCATGCTGATGGCGGACTTCAACCGCACCGCGGATGCGCTTTCGAGCTACGAGAAGGCCGTGTCGCTGAAAGCCGAGTACAGCAAGGCCCGCTGGGGCTCGTGCATGGCGGCGCTGCCGATCCTCTACGCCGACGAAAAGCAGATCGCCATGCAGCGCGCCGACTACGAGCGGCGGCTGCGGGCGCTCTGCGCCGATTATGACGCCGGGAAGATCCCCGGCGACATGTCCAAGGGCCTCGGCATGGCCCAGCCGTTCTTCCTTGCCTATCAAGGCCACAACGATCGCGACCTGCAGAGTCTGTTCGGGAACCTGGCGGCGCGGATCATGGCCGGCCGCTACGGCGTGGCGGAGCTGGCTCCCCCGCCCGGCCCGGGCGAACCCGTTCGCGTCGGCATCGTCAGCGGCTTCTTCTTCCAGCATTCGGTCTGGAAGGTCGGCGTGCGCGGCTGGGTCAGCCAGTTCGACCCCGAGCGCTTCCAGGTGTTCGCCTATCACACCGGCGCGAAGCAGGATTCCGAAACCGCGCTCGCCCGCGAGCACTGCCACCGGTTCGTGCAGGGGCCGAACTCGACCGAGCGCTGGCGGCAGACCATTCTCGCCGACCGTCCGCACGTCCTGCTCTATCCGGACATCGGCATGAACCACGAAGCGTCCGAGCTGGCGGCGCTCCGGCTTGCGCCCGTGCAATGCAGCTATATCGGCCATCCGCAGACCAGCGGCTTGCCGACCGTCGACCATTTCCTCAGCGGCGAACTGATCGAGCCGCAGGACGGCGAGCGGCACTATACGGAAAAGCTCGTGCGGCTCCCCAACATCGGCTTCCACTACGAGCCGCTGGAGCTTGCGCCCATCGCGGTGACCCGCGAAGAGCTGGGCTTGCGCCCCGCGGCGACCGTTTATTGGTGCGCGCAATCGCTGTTCAAGTATCTGCCGCAGCACGACGCGGTGTTTCCCCGCATCGCGCGCGAGGCGGGCGACTGCCAGTTCGTGTTCATCCGGCATTTCGGCCAGGAGGTCACCGAGCTGTTCCAGCGGCGGCTCGATCGCGCCTTCGCGGCGGCCGGCCTCAAGGCCTCGGACCATTGCGTGTTCCTGCACGGCATGGACATGAACCGCTTCGCCGCGGCGAGCGCGCAGTGCGACCTGATGCTCGATAGCATCGGCTGGTCGGGCGGCAACACCACGCTCGAGGCGCTGGCGCAGGATCTGCCGGTGGTCACGTTCGAGGGCAACCTGATGCGCGGCCGCGTCAGCGCGGGCATGCTCCGGATGATGGGCATGGCCGAGACCGTCGCCGGCACCATCGACGAATACGTCGCGCTTGCGGTGCGCATCGGCCAGGACCGGTCGTGGCGGGCGGAGGTCAAGGCGCGCGTCGCAAGCGGCAAGCACCGGCTCTACCGCGACCGCGCCTGCATCGCCGCGCTGGAAGACTTCCTCGACCGCGCGGCCCGCACGCAGGCCTAGAGCCGGCGGCCCCTTCCCGCTTCAACGATTTCCGTGTCGTTTCACGCGTCCTTCGCGCGCGCATCCGTGCGCGCGATCATGGTTAGCGTTTGGTTTTTTTTCGTGGTTAGCGAATGCTGAAGACGAGGACGAAAACTTTTCTCTAATCATAAGCGCTCGCGGAACTCGTTAACTATGTTTTTTACGGCGCATTACGCCCACTGTGCGATCAAGGCGACCGATTCAGTGGGGATCGTCACGCGTCATCCTCCGTGTTGGGGAATTTGGACCAGAAAGGTGCACTACCATGGCTGATATCGTTCTCACCGCCGGCGTGCGGTCGAACCTTCTGCAGTTGCAGAAGACGTCCGACCTGATCACAAACACGCAGACCAAGCTCGCCACCGGCAAGCGGGTCAACTCGGCTCTCGACAATCCGATCAACTTCTTCACCGCGGCCGGCCTGTCGAACCGCGCCAGCGACTTGGGCAACCTGCTCGACTCGATGTCGACCGCCTTCAACACCATTCAGGCGGCCAACAACGGCATCACCTCGATCACCAAGCTGGTGCAGTCCGCGCAGGCGCTCGTCTCTCAGGCGCAGCAGACGTCCGATACGACGATCCGCGCGGGTCTGGCCACCCAGTTCAACGCGATCCTGGCCCAGGTCGACCAGCTCGCCGGCGACTCGGGCTTCAACGGCATCAACCTGCTCGACAGCAGCAACAGCGCCGACCTCACCGTCACGTTGAACGAAAGCGGTTCTTCGAGCGTCACGATCAGCGCCGTTGACTTCACCACCGGCGGCACGCTTGCCGTCAACAACTCGGCCAACAACTGGGCCGGCGACTCCGACATCGCGGCCGCCAGCACCGACCTGACCGCCGCGCTGACCACCCTGCGTTCGCAGGCCCAGGCGTTCGGCTCGAACCTGTCGACCGTACAGATCCGCCAGGACTTCACCAAGGCGATGATCAACACGCTGCAGACCGGCTCCGACGCCCTCACGCTGGCCGACTCCAACGAGGAAGGCGCGAACTTGCTGGCCTTGCAGACCCGCCAGCAGCTTTCCACCACCGCCTTGTCGCTCGCCTCGCAGGCCAGCCAGGCCGTGCTCCGCCTGTTCGGCTGATCCCGGCGCGGACCTACGAAACCGAAACGGCGGCACGCAAGTGCCGCCGATTTCTTTTGCGCCGGCCATGGGCGCCGCGTTTCGGTTCCAAATTAAGCGATCCGAAATCATTCGCTAACCCTTTATCAACCTTAACAGATCATTCTCCGCCCTGGCCGCTCGCGACGAGCGGGCAGTGCTCGTTTCAGGCGGAGTAAGTCATGAGTGAAATCGTTCTGACGTCTGGCGTCCGATCCAACCTTTTGCAATTACACTTTTGCAATTACAAAAGACCGCGGATCTGATCACCAACACCCAGACCAAGCTTGCCACCGGCAAACGGGTCAATTCAGCTCTCGACAATCCAATCAACTTCTTCACCGCACAGGGGCTGACCAATCGCGCCAGCGACCTCGGCAACCTGCTCGACGCGATGTCGAGCGGCATCAGCACCATCCAGGCCGCCAACAACGGCATCACCTCGATCACCAAGCTGGTGCAGTCGGCGCAGGCGCTCGCCAGCCAGGCGCAGCAGACCACCGACGTCACGGTGCGCGCCGGCCTCGCCGTGCAATTCGACCTCATTCTCGGGCAAATCGACCAACTGGCCGGCGATTCGAGCTTCAACGGCATCAACCTGCTCGACAGCGGCAACAGCGCCGACCTCACGGTCACGCTGAACGAAAGCGGCTCGTCGAGCGTCACGGTCGCCGCGGTGGACTTCACCTCGACCGGGCTTGCCCTGGGCGCCTCGGCCAACAACTGGGCCGCCGTGGCCGACATCACCGCCGCCAGCGCCGACCTGACCGCCGCGCTGACCTCGCTGCGGTCCCAGGCGCAGTCGTTCGGCTCGAACCTGTCGACCGTGCAGATCCGCCAGGACTTCACCAAGGCGATGATCAACACGCTGCAGACCGGCGCCGACGGACTGACGCTGGCCGATTCCAACGAAGAGGGCGCCAACCTGCTCGCGCTGCAGACCCGCCAGCAGCTTTCGACCACCGCTCTGTCGCTTGCTTCGCAGGCGAGCCAGGCCGTGCTCCGCCTGTTCCAATAGTCCGGCAGGCGGTCCGCCGATCCGGCCCGCCCAGGTTCAGGTTTCTTGATCCGCCGGATGGCGTTTGCTCCCGCAAACGCCATTTGTGCTTTGCACCCAGGAGAAGTCCCATGGCGCTCAAGGTCGAGCTCAAGCCCAACGAACGCATCCTGATCGGCGAATCCGTCATCACCAATTGCAACCAGCGATCCTGGCTGGTGATCGAAGGGGCAAGCCCGATTCTGCGCGAGAAAGATATCCTGACGGCAACGCGCGCCGATACGCCGGCCAAGCGCATCTATCTGGCAGTACAACTGATGTACACCTCGCGCGATCCGCGCGCGCATCACGAGATCTATTTCTCGCTGGTGCGCCAGATCGTGCAGGCGGCGCCCAGCACCTGGGGGTACGTGGAGAACATCAATAATCAAATCTTAATCGGGAACCTGTACAAGGCATTGAAAGAAGCGAAGAAATTGATCTCGTACGAAGAGGGACTGCTGCAAGATGCAAAGCGCGGCGCAAACCTACAAAAACGTGGCAAGGCAAACGTCAAGCCCGCGTGAGCTGGAGGCAACGCTTCTGCTTCAGGCCGCCGCGCGGCTGCAATCGGTGCACGACGCCTGGGACCAGAACAAAGCCCAGCTCGACGACGCGCTGCTCTACAACCGCAAGCTCTGGTCGGTCTTTCTCAGCGAGATGACCGATGCCAGCAATCCGATGCCAAAGAACGTCCGGCAGAATGTCGCCAACATTGGCCTGTTCGTGATGAACCACACCGTCACCGTGATGAACGATCCGCGCCCCGACCATCTCGGCTCGCTGATCAGCATCAACCGCGAGATCGCGGCGGGACTGATGGGACGCGCCTGATTTCCCCACAGAGCGCCATCCAAGCAAAAGCCCCGCGGTCCGCCGCGGGGCTTTTTGCATGGGGCGGACGGCGAATGTCCGCGCGCTGAATGCGAGGTGACGGGCGAGAGGCTTGCCGGCTGCGCTACAGATATTTCAGCAGGCTGGTCTGCAGCAGCATCGCGGTGGTCTGCAGCGTGGCCTGCAGGCTCGTCTGCAGCGACAGAAGCTGCGCCGCGACCTTTTCGGTCGGTGCGCCCTCGACCTCCTGCAGCAGGTTCTG